>CAJWER010000025.1 GCA_913030785.1 uncultured Chloroflexota bacterium
GGAGCCACAATAGCCCGCCACCACCCCCCAACTCCACAAACATCTGATAACGTAACCCCGAATGAGGAGGGCAGCGACGCGGGTCGTCGGAGTTACAAACGGATAGTCGGGTCGAAGGATCTGCGCTGCAGAAACGCACGCTTGTGTTCCTGGAGCTGGATGAACTGCTTGCCATGACCCTGTGGTTCAGCGCCTTCGTAGTCGTGCCAGCGCTCAAGATCGAGTGGGATTTGTCCACTACCGGAGTAACGTGGCTCACCATGTCTGTACAGATCGGTTTTGTCGTTTGGACGTTCCTGAGCGCCTTCCTGACGTTATGAGCGCCCGGAAGCTGCTCGTCACGTCGGCACTGCTAAGGGCGGCCACCAACGCGGGATTTGCGTTCTTCGCCGACGGGATCGTTGTTGGAGTGTGGGCGATGCTAAGGCTTCGAGGCCAGCCCGAGGCGCTAGCCCTGGCCGGGGGACGCCGGTAGGTGGCGATGCTCTGCTGCCCCACACCTCCAAGAAACAAAAATAAGAAGATCAGGTTTTGATGTGAGGGACACCCTCACACACCCGTCACAGGGGCTACGCCAATCTGCACACCCTTCCGAAAGAGAGGCGAATCACGGACCTAGCCCTACATGCCAGCAACACACGTATGGGGGGGTCTGTGACCCACCCTCGTGACGTTATTCACCGGAATCGCTGGTTAGCGTCAGCCCGCGCGGCTAATCTGAAAGGCCACTACTCCTGTGGTCGGGATCGTGAGGAGATACTACGCCTGTGGTTGGGATCGTCGGGAAATGCTGCGACGCGTCTTGGGGGACCGCTGGGGAGGGGCAGGTCACAGACCTGCCCCTCCCCAGCACAGCCCCACACGTAGTGGCGGGTCTGTAACCTGCCCTCTTGGGACACCTGGTCGAATAGCGGAGTAGCGTCAGCCGCAATGGTATCCGCCTCATTCCCGCGGTGAAGTCTTACGTCGAGGCGTGGCCGCGGCGGAGGGCGCGACCGGGTAGGGCGCCTGTGTTTTCGTCCTGGTCGATGACGACCTTCCCGTTCACAATGACGTAGTTGATGCCCACAGGGTACTGCTTTGGGTCCTCTCGGGTTGCGTCGGTCCGAACGGTGGCCGGGTCGAATATGACCACGTCTGCCTTGAAGCCGTCGCGAAGTAGGCCGCGATCTGGCAGGCCGAGGCGCTGCGCCGGAAACGATGTCATCTTGCGAATCGCCTCGGGCAGCCGCAGGTGTTTTTCGGCTCGCACGAACTCGGCCAAGACCAGTGGGAAGCAGCCATAGGTGCGCGGGTTTGGGTACTCTCCGAATAGTATCGCGTCGCTAGCGATCATGCCGTAGGGGTGGGATACGAAGGCTTGAAGCGTATGGGCATTGGTGCCTAGGCCCACCTGGGAAATGCCCAGGTTCTCCTCGATCAGCAGGTCGAACAGCGCGTCCCACGGATCCTGGTCCCTCATCTTAGCGATGTCGGTCAAGAGGAGACCGTCATATGCCACGTTCTGTGGCTTTGTGAAATTGTGAAGCCAGGAATTCTCCAGATTTTCAAGCGGTATCTGCTTCTTCAGACGCGCCCTGTCAGACTGATCCTTCAGCGCTGCCATCAACCGCTCGGGGCCTCCGTCCTTCGACCAGCCGGGGAACGCGATGACCATGTGAGTGCCTGAGTAGGGGTAGGTGTAGCAGTCGAAGGTGACGTCCAGACCCTCGGCACGCGCGTCCTCCACCAGGCTGATGTAGTCCAGGTGGCTGCCATCGCCCTGGAAGCTCTGGCGGTAGTGGGTCAGGTGTACCGGGGAGCCGGAGCGCCTGCCTATGTCGACCGCCTCCTCCCATGGCGCCATTACGCTGCGGACCTTCAGATCGGACCTGGTGTGGGTGTGGTAGAAGCCGCCGAGACTTGCGACCGTCTCGGAGAGGGCTACTAGCTCCTCGGTGTCGGCGTATGCGCCGGGCTCATAATCCAGGCCCGTTGACAGCCCCCATGCGCCTTCCTCCATGGCCTCCCTGACCACCGACTGCATGTTGGCGATCTCTGCAGGGGTTGCCGGACGGTCGTTCCAGCCGACGCCCCAGATGCGCACGGGGGAGTTTCCCAGGATGTATGCGATGTTGATGGCGACGTTGTTGTCATATTTCCCAAGAAGGTCGGCCACGGTAAGCCAGTCGGCGGGCATGGGAGGATAGCCGTTGAGGCCGGAGTCGAGCCATATATAGCGCTGCAGCTCGTCCTGAGTCTTGAACGGCGCGTGGGAGATGCCGTCGATGCCCACCAGTTCAGTGGTGACGCCCTGGCGCACCTTGGGGTCGTGGTGTGGCTCGCCGAGGATCGTGAGCCCTGCGTGGGAGTGCACATCGATGAACCCCGGACACACCACATGGCCGGTGGCGTCGATGGTACGTGCCGCTACGAGGTGTCCAACGTCGCCACGGTGGACGGTAACGCGTTCGTCTTTGATCGCCACAGCAGCGTGGAAGCCAGGGCTGCCACTACCGTCGATCACCAGTCCGTTTTCGATCAGCAGGTCCAACATGAGCGCCTAGTCTCCTCCCAGGATCCCCCGGAGCCTATCGACTATGATCTCGGCCTCGCCCTTGCAAAGGTTCACTGGGACAACCGCGATGCCGCCCTCGGGGCCAGCTGTGCCAAGGTAGATTGGTGGATCGCCCTCTTTGAGCCGGGCTATGACGTCCTCGTCCGTGAGACCCGTCGTGGCTGTGTCCCACGAGACTATGGCCCTGGCGTGCCCGGAGTGTGAGTCCTGGAGCTCTGGCCTAGCCTCCACAAGAATGGCTCCCACTCCGGTGATCCCTTGCAGGCCGCTTACGACCACCTGGGCCTTTTGGTGCCAATCGGCGCGCTGCGCGTCCTGGTCGGTGTCGACGAAGAGTTCGAGGGCTGTGACAATGCCGGCGATCTCCTCCTTCGGGACCTTGGCGGGCCTGCCGACGCCCTCGCTGTTCGGCGCAGAGTTCATGTAGGCAGCCGCGATCAATTCCTTGGTGCCGCAAAGGATGCCGGTGGACTGTGGGCCCATGACTCCCTTGCCCCCTGAAAAGCTCACCATATCGGCGCCAGCCGCTATGTACCGCGTAAGGTTCTCCACGGGCGGTAGCATGGCTGCTGCATCGACGATCACGGGTACACCGCGTGCATGGGCTATCTCGATTACGCTTTCCAGCGGAATCGCTCCGCCCATCTTGGGGCCGTATACGTAGGCGACCGCTGCCGTCTTTCGGCCGATGGCTGTCTCAAGCTCCCACTCCTCTGTGCGGTCCGTGTCGCCGATCTCGACCAGTTTGGCGCCCGCGGCCCTATAGGTGCGGACGTAGCCGACGCGGTGTGCTCGGTGGAGCACGATCTGGTTTTTCATACCGCGGGTATCGGGCAAGCGATTGACCTTGGCTGGATCGGTCCCTGTCATGCAGGCGGCGGCCTGCAACAGCATCCCTGCGGCGGAGCCGGCCGTCACAAGGCCCGCCTCCGCGCCTGTGAGCCGGGCGATGACATCACCGGCCCGAGCGTTGAGGTGATGCATATCGACGAACGACCTGGAGGCCTCTTCCATGGCCCGGACGACAGGTGGAGGCATGATAGAGCCGCCCATCACGGTTACCCAGGACCACGCATTGATGGCGGGCTTGACGCCCAGTCTCTCGTAAAACCCTTCGCCCTTGTATGACGCCATGATGCTCCCTGATCATTCATTTCGACTCGGAACCAAACAGGTTGGAGTGTAGACGTGGCTATGAGGAGTGTCAACGGCGATGCGCGCAAAGTGACCCGGTGGTAAGATGTCGCCCGAACTA
This sequence comes from uncultured Chloroflexota bacterium, assembly GCA_913030785.1. Classification (GTDB taxonomy): domain Bacteria; phylum Chloroflexota; class Dehalococcoidia; order Lucifugimonadales; family CAJWER01; genus CAJWER01. Next base: position 3,813 of record CAJWER010000025.1, read on the forward strand.
GCAAGGGAGAGTACCCTGGGTATCTCTGGAATAAAGGCCCTGACATTCGACGTGTTTGGCACTGTCGTCGACTGGCGTACCAGCATGTCCGCGGAGGGCAGTCGTCTGGGTGAAGCGAAAGGCATTCAGGCCGACTGGGTCGCCTTTGCGGACGCCTGGCGCGGAGGGTATACGCCCGCCATGGACAGTGTCCGCAGCGGCGACCTCCCCTGGACCAATATCGATGGACTCCATCGCATTATCCTCGACAACATTCTTGACGAGTTCGGGATAGTCAGCCTCACCGAAGAGGACCGCGACGAGTTCAATCGCGCCTGGCACCGTCTGGACCCGTGGCCAGATGTCGTATCGGGTCTCGGCAGACTCAAGACAGACTTCCTGATAGCAACCCTCTCAAACGGTAACGTGGCCTTGCTGACCAACATGGCCAAGCGGGCTGGACTGGTCTGGGATTGCGTGTTGTCGGCGGAGCTTTCCGGACACTACAAGCCAGATCCGGAGGTCTACATGAAGGCGGCACAGCTCCTTGGGCTGAGGACCGAGCAGGTGATGATGGTGGCGGCTCACCCGTTCGACCTGAGGGCCGCGCAAGCGGTGGGCATGCGCGCCGCCTATGTGTCCCGGCCCCTGGAGTTCGGGCCGGGGACAACGCCCGAGCAGCCTGATCCGGAGGAGTTCGACGTATACACGACCGATTTCCTGGACCTCGCGAAGCAGTTGGAAAGCTAGACTTGTAAATTTACAGACGGGGTAACACTACAACAGGGAGGACTTGATGATATACGAAATTGGACCCCGAAAGTATGAGGTTGATGAAGGCTGGGGGAGGATGCCCGCAGGGTACGAAATCTTCCGGGCCGCTGGGGTCGCCGTGGACGGCGATGACAGGGTCTACGTTTTCAACCGTAGCGCCCACAACGTGATTGTGTTCGATCGCGAGGGAGACATGATCACGGCCTGGGACCGGGATTTCATTGAGCCCCACGCCGCGACCGTCGATCGGCAGGGAAACATCTACCTGGTGGACCGCGACACGCATGTCATTGAAAAATTCACCCTCGATGGCGAGCTGCTCATGACCCTCGGCAACAGGAACCAGCCTTCTGACACCGGGGGCACCGAGCTTGGCCAGCTGGTGAATAAGATTGGGGGGCCGAACAACAAACCTACGGGTGTAGCAATTGCACCGGACGGCACGATATTTGTGTCGGACGGTTACCAAAACTGCCGCGTGCACAAATACGACGCTGAAGGGAATCACCTGATGTCTTGGGGTGTACCAGGCAAGGTTGAGCCCGGCCATTTCCATCTGCCTCACGGTATCGGTGTCGATAATCGGGGCAGGGTTCTCGTCTGCGACCGGGAAAACCATCGTATCCAGCTGTTCAACCAGGATGGAGAGCACCTGGAGACTTGGACAGGGTTCCGGCAACCCACGGCGGTGGTCATTGGTCCTGACGATACCGTCTATGTACCAGAGCTGCAGGCTCGCGTGACAATCCTAGATTCGGACGGAAAAGTCATTGGTCAGTGGGGTGGGGAAGAGGATCAGTCGCCGGGCGGCTTCGTGGCGCCTCACGGCATTGCGATCGACTCCCACGGCGATATCTACGTGGGCGAGGTACTGGAGGGCGCACGAATCCAAAAATTTGTGCTGCAGTAGTGGGCATGGAGCTATTTGACGCGATACACAGTCAGCGAGCGATCCGACGTTTCAGCGATGAACCGGTGCCGGATGAGCTTGTGCGGAAGATACTTGATGCTGCGATTCGGGCGCCCAGTGGGGGCAACCGGCAGCCCTGGTCGTTCATAGTTGTAACCGATACCGACGTCAAGCTGGAGCTTGGACGTTTCTACAAGGAGTCCTGGGACCAGGGCGGGCTATCTAAAATGGCCAGCGACGCCGATCCTTCGACCGCTCGTGTCTACACTTCCGCACAGTACCTGGCGGAGCGGATGGGGGAGGCGCCGGTGCTGGTGTTGGCGTGCATCGAGACGGGTGGGGGTGATACCACCATCACCACGGGCTCTTCGATCTACCCTGCAGTGCAAAACTTGATGCTGGCGGCGCGGGGTCTCGGTCTCGGAACGGTTCTGACGACCATACACAAGGGGCGCGAGGCCGAGGTAAAGGCATTGCTCGGGATACCGGCAAATCTCGAGACCGCCGCCCTCATCCCCATGGGGTTCCCCGGGGAAGGAGAGCGGTTCGGCCCTACCAGGCGCGTTCCGGTGGACAAGGTAGCCCATCGAGATCGCTGGGGTGGAGCTCTCTAGGCAGTTCCCATGGAGGTGTCGATGGGACGCACTCAGGGCCATGACGTCCAGCAAATTCTAGATGAGCCCGCTGAAATGCGGGATGGCACCGTGCTACGTTCCGACATCTACCGGCCATCCGGCGGCGGATACCACCCGGTACTCGTCTCAAGGACCCCGTACGACAAGGTCAGCAACGAGGAGATGGCCCGAGGCCTCGCTGAGCGCGGGTACGTCGTGGTAGTCCAGGACATTCGGGGACGCTACACGTCTGAGGGCGAGTTCAAGTGGCAATTCCAGGACAACTCCGAGACCTTTGATGCCCAGGATGGCTACGACACCGCTGAGTGGGCCGCGACGCTGTCTGGAAGCGATGGGCAGGTCGGGACCTGGGGTCATTCGTACCCCGCATGGTGTAGCTGGTGGCTGGCGTCCGCAAGACCCCCAAGTCTGAAGGCGGTCTTCGCCGGCGGCATCTCCAAAGGACTTCTAGACCTCACGAATGGCATCTTCGAGACTGGACGTCGCCTCCAGTGGACCCACAACATGGCGATGGACGCACGTCGCAGGGTAGGGCAGCGTTGGGGACCGAAGGACCGTGCAGAGGCGGACGTGAACTGGCAGGAAGTGGAGCGGGGGAAGTGGATCTGGTATCTACCCCTTGGAGAGATCCCCGACCACGTGTTCTCAACGTTGGCGCCGCTACTCAAGAAATACATGACTGAGCAGAATCTCGAGCACTGGGCTCTGGGCGATATTCACTCGAAAATCAATGTGCCGACGTGCAATCTGACCGGCTGGTATGATCGCATCAACGGCACCATCGACCAGTATGCTGGGATGGTTAGTGATGGTCCTGTCTTTCGAAAGGGCGACCATAGGCTCATTGTCGGACCGTGGGGCCACTCGAATGTGGAGATGTCCGGACGCCAGGGGCCGCTTGACTTCGGTCGGGAGGCCGACACGACCTACATCCATGAGGTCACCAGGTGGTACGACCACCATCTGAAGGGAATCGACACCGGTCTGGGGGGCGAGCCGCCAGTCAAGCTCTATGTGATGGGTGCGAACCGGTGGCGTTATGAACACGAGTGGCCGCTGGCTCGGACCCGGTACACGGAGTTTTTCCTTCACAGTGGTGGCGGAGCGAACACGGTCGAGGGAGATGGGGGGCTGTCGACGACGGAGCCTGCGGGAGAACCGCCCGACGAGTTCACCTACGATCCTCGTGATCCTGTCATGAGCCTGATGGGGCTTGATTCCCAGACCGCCCCTAGAGATCAATCCCCTCTCGACGGCCGTGGGGATATACTCGTCTATCAGACTCCCCCGTTAGAGCAGGGAATCGAGATTGTCGGGCCGGTGGAGCTCAGGCTCTGGGCCACGTCGAGCGCACCCGACACGGATTTCACGGCCAAGCTTGTCGATGTCCACCCCTCAGGCCTGGCCGTGAACCTGACGTATGGGATCATGCGGGCAAGCTATCGCGACGGCTTTGAGAATCCTACACCCATGGAACCGGGGAGACCATACGAGTTCGTGATAAAGCTGAGGCCAACGGGCGTGTTGCTGGGGCCGGGCCATCGGTTACGACTGGATGTGTCAAGCTCAGACTTCCCCAATTTCGACCGCAACCACAATACGGGCAAGGATTTCTGGTCAGACGCCGAGTTGAAGGTTGCACGGCAAACGGTAATGCACGACTCCGATCACCCGTCGAGGCTGGTGCTGCCGATGGTGGAGGACTAGGGAGTCGCGCCGCAAGAGGGCGGGTCACAGACCCGCCCCTACGCTGTAGTATGGAGCCCCGCTGTGGGCTGCCCCCCTACATCTCGCCTAGTCTCAGGATGCGCTGGACCGAGATCCTGTGAATCAGCCAGATGATGCCCAAAGTGATGACTGCAAAAACAAACACCATGATCCCGTAGGTGATGAATAGTGCGCTCCAGTTCACCTCAAGGGCGAAGGGAGGCAGTACCTTGGTGCCGAAGTCGTCGTGGCCCAGGAACGGCATGATGATGGAGCCTAGCCGTCCGCCCATCCACGTGCCCAGGGCCATCCCCACCGCTATCACCAGCGTCTGTTCCAGCCACACCATCGTGATCAGCTGCCCCGACGACAGACCGACTGTCCGTAGTAGGGCGAACTGGAGCTGGCGGTTCCGGAACGACACGTACGCGTGCACCAGGAAGCCCAGGCAGCTCAGTATCAGCACCGCCCCAAAGGCGATGAATAGAAGCGAACGCCAGCCGGCCTTCACGAGGGGGTCCACCTGCGATTCTGCCAGAAGGACGTTTCTGTCGAATACGGAGTTGGCTGAAAAGTTACCGACCTGGCCGAGGCCGTCGGCAGAGTCGATGGGACTCGCCCCGTTTTCCGCCGTAGATAGCCATAGTTCATTCGCGTCGAGATTGCGGGAACTGGCGCCGAGATTGATGTAGTTGATAACAGAGGTCAGGTCTGCAATCAGGTATTTTTGGTCCGAGATCGTCATGGTCGGGAAGAAATCGACCGTTTCTGTGACTTTCACAGGGATCCTGAAGCCGGCGACCGACACGTCAAACTCCTCGCCCTTGGTGTGGCCGGAGTTGCGCATGAATGACTTGCTGGCCAGCACCGGGATAGCCCCGCGAGTCGGCCCATAGTACAGGCCCCGTGAAGTGAGTGCGTTGCCACTTGACCAGGAAAATAGGGCTGATCCTCCATCGCCGGCGACGCTCACGCCGGAATCTCGCAAGGAGTCTGAGACAGCGTCCGAGGTGACGCGGAGTACGCTCCAGTTCGAAGTGTCGTTGAAGGACTCAACTATCTTGAACTGGTCGTCTGCCACACCAACTGAAATCTCATCGACGATGATCGAGCCTGCCTGGAGCCTCCGGCCAGCCCCGGTCTCATCGATCCTGAGTGAGATCAGAGAAATCGGGACGCTAGATCGTGGCGGGGCATATCCACCCGGGGCCAGGTTGGCAGTAAGAACAGTCCAGTCAGCGGAGTTTAGCGCGCCGATGGGCAGGGTCCTGTACCGGCCAGTCGCATCTCGTAGTCTTGCGGTGACCCGTACCGTTGGGTGCGGCCGATCAGACTTGAGGGCTACAGTGAACGTAAGGGCATCCTCTGGCAATTCCAGAGTCTGCGGCGCCTCGTCGGATCCCAGGGACAGGATCAGCTCGTCGATCGGCTCATCCGAAAAGTCGTCTCGATACCAGGCGACGTCAGAAAATGATTCGCTGTCCAACGCAAGCATCGTGTAGGAAGTACCGAAACTTCGGGACAGATCATGGCCGCTGCTTCTCAGTACCGGGCTGGCTACCTCGATGCCTGGCACCTTGAGATATGCCTCGGATAAGGTCGGTCGCGGCGTCGGCTCGATACCGGGTGTCGGTACCGGCGTCGGGGTCGACCTTCTCCAACTGCGGCGGACACCGGTAGTCGGGAAGCTCTCCCGAACGTCGGCCACCCTGAGATCGGAGCCGGTTGAATATAGCACGCGCTCCTCGAAGCTCCGTTCGAGGGTGGCTCCGAAGCTAGACGCGAAAATCCCAAGTCCCGCGGTGAGTATCAGCAATAACGATAACCGCGCGTAGTGCGTCGGGTTGCGGGCCATCTGCCAGATCCCCATGACCATCCCGGCGGGTAGCCACGAAGAAAACAAGCGGCTCGCCAGATTCATAACCACCGGGAATAGTCGCAGCAGCACCATGGCCGATGCCACGAGAATGAAGCCTGGCAGCGCCAGCAGGAGCTGGTCGACCGCCAATTCGCCGAATAGGTTCGTAGCCACTACGGATCCCTGCTCAGTTAGCTGACGGAACAGGAATATGCCGATCACAAGCCCGAGCACGTCCAGGTAATAGCGCTGGTATGCGGGCTGGGACGCTGGTCTCGCCGACTGCTGGCGGTGACGCGTCACACTGATTCGCGATGCCTGTACCGCCGGTACAATCAGGGCCACGAAGCTCAATACGCCTCCGAGGACGCTCATCATGTACGCGGCGCCTGAAATCGATGCGACAACGCGAGTTCCTCCGGTGAGGTCCGCGAATGCCGGGGTGTATCCCAGGGCGCCGACGGCGGCCGCCGCGAGCACGGGACCTGCCAACATCGCCACGAGGGATATGGTCGTGCCTTCCATGACAAAGACAGTCAGAATCTGTGCGGTGGAGGCTCCTCGACTCCGAAGGAGCGCTACTTCACTGCGTCGCTCTTCGACAGCTAGCGAGGACAGGGTGGTGACATAGTAGAGGATCACCACGGCAATTAGGATAAGCACCACGAACATCGGCAATTTGCTAAAGAAAAGACGCCGGTCGTACTCTACGAGGGCGTTGTCCAGCTTCGTCTCTTGCCGGTATCCCGTCAATGTCGATGCAAGGGAGGCGTTCATCGTCTGGATTTTTGCCAGGGTCGAGACTGAGTTCCCAGAGTTGATTCGGTCGCCATCTACGGACAGCAGCCATGCATAGGTGCTGTCCATTTTGCGGAACGCCGGTCCGAGGACGTCCAGGTAGGCTGTTTCCGAAATCAGGAATGGCACAGTCCGGAACGAAGGCCCGGTGGCGGCGCTCAGCACTCTATCCTCGAGGGCCCAGAACTCGGCAGTAGGGTCATTCCTGGTGAAGGTTCCGCTAATCTCCACTGTGACACTTGTAATCAAGTCGTCCCAATGTGGCACAGCCACGAGGCGATCTCCAGGGACGAGCCCGAAGAGATCGGCTGCATCCTGTGGGATCATGGCTTCTATTGTCAGAGTGTCGTCGGTCACTTCCAGCGGCTGGTCGACCGGACGCCGCCCTGTGGCCAGGGTTATGTGTTCGTCTAGTTGCGGAAGAAATGCGAAATACGAGCGGGCGTTGTCCTTGCCGGCGGCTTCTTCCTGTCCTTCCTCGGTCAGGAAGAATGTGGGAGATTTGCCTGCCTGCCTGCGGTCCTTGAGCAGCCAATCGATACGTTCCTCGAACTCTCTCTCAGCTGCGTTCGCCACGAGGTTGTAGTCTGCCCTGGTGGTTGGCGCTCGTTGCCCCTGGGCCAGAATGTCGATCTCTCTGACGGTCAGGCCATTGATGGTATGTCTGAGAGCAAGCTCTCGGAGGGCGTCAAAGTAGATAACAGTGCCCGACATGATGGCAGAAGCCAGCAGCACACCCAACAGCACCGAGGACATCAACTTCCAGTTGGCGAGTCCTCTTTTTAGTACGAACTGCCAGGTGGTCAGCAGCTTTATTACAAATCCGGACATATTTTCACCATTTTGGGCCGTACCAGTCGGACGGGTAGGGGCCGCAGATTTCCAGTTCGGTTATTACCGCAGAGATCGTAAGTTGTTACGTATTGAATATCAAGATCGGTTTGTGCCCAACTCTCATCAGCGAGTCATAATTCGCCGAGCCGGGCAATGGCCTGCAAATCCAGTCGGCCCGATTTGCGGGTCAGTACTAGAAGCGCAGCCACCAGGATCACAGCGAGGGCGACATAGACCGGCGTCATGAGCCCCCAGTTCGTCACTAGTTGGAAAGGTGGCACCACCGGGTTGCCGCTATTCGTAACGGCCAGCGGCGAGACCGTGAGTGCGCTCATTCGGAACCCGGCCCATGTTCCGAGACCCAGCGCGACGACCACGATGGCCAGGTGCTCGAAGACCAGGAGGGCAGTCAGCTGGAGACGAGAGAGCCCCAACGCCTCCAGGAAGCCTATTTCGGCTCGACTGAGCCTGGCTGATAGCAGTAGATAGCCGACGTACCCCAGGGCAGCCGCAAGCAGCGCTACTGCCACTGCGAGGACCACCATCGTATTCCATCCTGAGGACGCCAACGGATCGAGGCTGGCGGTCTCGAGTCTTTGTGACCGGTCCTGTAGTCGCCCACCGAATGCCAACAGATCAGTGATTCCTTCGCGTACCATCGGCACCGACGCAGGCTCCACCACGATGAAGAACTCGTTCGGTCGCTTGGCATGTTCCAGGCCCAGGACGTTGATGTGGCCGAACAGAGTATCGATGTCCCCCAGCATGAATCCAGTTCCGGGGTCCATTGTCGGGAAATAGCGCACCGTGCCAGCTACTTCCACGCTTACCCTGCGATCGGAAACCACGGCCGTCAGCACCGATCCCTCGACAGCCCCTGTAGCCTCCTGGAGGGACTCGCTGAAGATTACTGGCACCGGACCGACATTCGGAGGGAGGTACATGCCCCTGACGCCTAGAAGTGCCTCGGTGCCGAACACGAATCTTGCCGCCCGACGGCCACCATGAGGGTCTACGCCGGAGGCGAATACCCTCTCCTCCGAAAGGGGTAAGGATCGGATGGCGAGCCACTGCATGGGCCCCTCGAAGTCCTCCATGGACTGGGTCGTTCCATCAGCGAGACCGACGTGGATGTCGTCTATATGGATCTCGCCTGGGGTCAGCACGGCCCCCTGGCCCGGCTCAAATATCTGAACTGATACCAGGGACACGGGCTTCTTCAGGCGGACGGGCACCTCGGTGGTCAACTGTGACCATGCGGTCTGATCCAGTTTCCCCAGGGTAACCGATGCGAGGGTTCCATTGCCGTCCTTGAGCAAAGCCCAGAGGGCCACACTGCGGAACTGCTGGGTGGGTTTGACCCACATGCCGAGAGTAGTCGCGTCATCGGGTAGGGTCAGCGGCTCAAGGGGGAACGTGGGACGGAGACGGTCCATGACATCCCTGAGGCTGTTGGTGGAGAAATCCTCCCTATACCAGGCGAAGTGGGAAAACGGACCCGGCTCCAGCCCTATTAACTCGAACGAGGAGATGTTGATTTCGCCCCTAAGCCGGAGAGCCGGTGTCATCGTTGCCACTCCCGGCAGCTTGGCGATGCGCTGTTGAATCGCACCTGAATTTGTCGGCCCGCCGGCAGCAAGTTTGTCGACTCGGAAGTCTGACACGATGTCGTAAAAGACCTGCTCGCGTTGGCTCTTTTCTAGTGTCCCTCCGACGGTGGTGGCCAAAATGGCCAGGCCCGTCGCCAGTACCAGGAGTAGTACTAGCCAGGTGTATTGGTTCGGATTACGTGCCATGTGCCACATTGCGACCGCCATCCAGACTGGCGTAAACCGCGTAGCCTGCTTCAGAAGTGCGAATACTGCCTGCACTGGCAGCATGAGGATCAGGGCGATGGTTGGAGTAAAGGCGAGCTCGCCTGGATCGGGAGGGCTCATGTACAGGTACCAGCCCACGAAGCCTGCCTGGACCACGAGCCAGGCGACTGTCGCTAGGCGGCGGCTGGACCTTGTCGTTGCCCAGTATGCCGCCCCGAAACCTAGAGCACCTGCCACACGAGGACCCCATTCGGATGCCACCAGCTCTGCGTCACCGTCCAACAATAGTAGGGCTATTAGCGATGCTGTGGTAGCAGCCGCTACGAGATGGATCAGGGCCGGGGATTCGCCCGCGATGAAACGCACCACAGCCGGGAATAGCCGCATGAATACCAGGGCCACTACCAACAGGAACAGAATCGGGGCCAGGAGCAGGGTCTCGTTGACCTCCACCTCTTCGAATAGCCCTCCGGACACGAAGTGTCCTCGTGATCGTAATTCCCAGAATACCAGTCCTCCCAAAACCAGGAGAGCGATGTCCGCGTGGAAGCGGTGAAGAATCCCCTGCGAGGCTGGTCGAGAGGTTCGCAACCTCTGAAACAGGACGCCCAGCGTGACACCCAGTACGCCTGGGATCGCGATGATAGCAACGGTTGCGGCACCGGCGAGCAGGGCTGCCACGAATGGGGCGGGGGTGACCACCACCGGCAATGAAGCCCCATTGGTAATGTCGGTGAAGAATGGGAGCCTACCTGCCTGGGAGACAATACCGATAGCCAGGAACGGGGTCAAAACAGTGCCCAGTGCAGCCATGGCGGCGGCTTCCAATACGTAGATTCTCGAGAGTTGGAGGAGGCCTGCCCCTCGGGTCGTGAGCAAGGCCGTGTCTCTCTCCCTGCTCCGTGTGAGGTATCCGACGACCATCGACAGGTAGAAGAACACCGTTACTATCATCAATGCCAGCAGCACCAGCAGCGGAACACGGGAGAAGAATGACCGACGCTCTACGCCGTGAATTAATCGTAGCACCGAGGCTGAGGCCAATGATGATCCAGGAAGCGCCTTTGACAGGTCCGTTGCCAGACCTTCCATGCGAGACCTGGATTCGGATGGCGAGAGTTCTCTCAGGGACTCATTGTCGACTAGGGCGAACCAGATGGGGCTGATCACTGACCCCGGGAATCTTGCGCCAACGGTCTCAGTTAACGTTTCACGGCTTATGAATAGCGCTACTGGCGGTTCTCCGGGTTCGGGTGGCGCGACGCGAATTCCCTGGGGAGGAATCTCCTCGATGGGCGCCGGGCTAAGGAGGGCAGCGGCGAAATCCCAGTAGTCGGACTCGGCGTCGTCGGGCTCTATGATGCCGACGATAGTGGCCTGAATCCGTGCTGTCGACTGCAACTCCGGTACCAGCACGACCTGATCGCCGAGCAATAGATCCCAGAAGTCGGCGGTAGCTGTGCTGACCACAGCCTCGACAAGTGCCACATTCGTCAGGCTCTGCTCGACACTTCGAGCCGCGCGCCCCTCAACGAAGTTCGCGTTGCTATCGAGACCCGATAGGTACTGGACATACCCGCGAACTACAACCTCGCCGGTTCGGGGCTCGCTTGGCAGCTGGCGGATAGGTATCCCAGCCAGTTGAACCCCGCCCTTGTAGAGCAGCTCTCGTCCCAGGGAAACTTCAGATAGGTTGTCGCTGAGGGCTTGATCCACATGGCGGTCGGCGTCGCCGAGGGACGACTCATTGATCACGATTTGCGGTGCGAATATGTTCAAATCCATCGTTGGACCGAACGTCCGAATGAGCGATGTGCTGAAGGACAGGTGCTCCAAGGAAGACAGGTAAACCGGGGCTATTGCCGCGATGGTGGTAACAGAGAAGACGCCGACCAGTAGACTGAGCAGCAGTGCCCAGTCGGCTTTGAGCCGCCTTAGAACTAGTCCAGCCATCGGGGGCTCGCGTGTATCTCCAAGATCGCGGACCGCAGTGCGGTCACAGACGGACTGTCACTCAATTGGCTCTGTCACCTACGGGGACAATTGTTTCGCTGATTGTCAAGATGTTGGCTTAGCCCGCCGCCTCTCGCATGGTCAGGGCGATTCGTCTTCGATCGAGGTCGACCTCGATCACGGTTACGGTAACATTTTGTTGGACGCTAACGATGACACTTGGATTTGCGACGTAATGATCGGCCATCTGACTGATGTGGACGAGCCCATCCTGGTGCACACCAACGTCTACGAATGCGCCAAACGAAGTGATATTCGTGACCACACCGGGAAGCTTCATCCCGGGGCTCAGGTCCTCTATCTTCTCAACACTTTCGTCGAAGGCGAAGTGCTCGTAGGAGTCCCTGGGGTCGCGTCCGGGCCTGGACAGCTCCTCCATGATGTCGACCAGCGTGGGTTCGCCGACATCCTCTGTCACATATGCCGCGATATCAATATCGGCTCGCTTCTCCTCGTCGGCCATCAACGCTGTGACAGTACAACCCAAGTTCTTCGCCATGTTCCGTACGATGGGATAGCGTTCCGGGTGCACGGCACTGCCGTCCAACGGATTGTCCCCGTCGCTGATGCGGAGGAAACCTGCAGCCTGCTCGAACGCCTTTCGTCCAAGTCTCGGTACATCCTTGAGGGCCTGACGCGACCTAAATGGGCCGTTCTCGGCGGCGTGGGCGACGATGTTTCGTGCGAGTTGCGGTCCGAGGCCAGAGACGTGGGAGAGGAGCTGGCTGCTGGCCGTGTTCACCTCGACCCCCACCGCGTTGACACAGCTGACGACGACATCGGACAGCGCATTCTGTAGGGCGCTATCGTCGACATCGTGCTGGTATTGCCCAACACCAATTGATCTGGGATCGATCTTGACAAGCTCGGCCAGCGGGTCCATCAAGCGTCTTCCAATCGAGACCGCGCCTCGGACCGTCAAGTCCTGGTCGGGGAACTCCTCCCGTGCGCCGTCCGAGGCGGAGTAGACCGATGCGCCGCTCTCGTTGACCATGATGATGTCTGCGACGCCTCCGAGGCCGATATTGCGGACGAACTGCTCTGTCTCTCTGCTTGCCGTGCCGTTGCCGATGGCGATGGCCTCGATGTCATACTTCCTGCACAGCTTGGTCAACGTGCGCCTGGCACTCTCGGCGGCCGGCTTGCCGGAATGGGGATGGACGGTTTCGGCGTACAAAAGGCTGCCCTGTCCGTCCAGACAGACGACCTTACACCCCGATCGAAATCCCGGGTCAATCGCCAGGATGTTCTTCGGGCCCAACGGAGGAGCGAGTAGCAGTTGGCGGAGGTTCATAGCAAAAATCGAGATTGCGTCTTCGTCGGCCCTCTTCTTTAGTGCGCCGCGAAGCTCGGTCTCCAGGGATGGCGCGAGCAGCCTCCGGTAGCCATCTTGCACCGCCTCGGCCACCTGGTTTGATGCTGCTCCGTCGCCGGTGACAAACATATCCTCAATGGGCCGGAGTGCCCTAGGCTCAGGGGGGCCGACGGTCAACTTCAAGAAACCCTCTTTTTCGCCGCGGAACATCGCCAGGACCCGGTGGGACGGCGCGGCCCCGACCGGTTCAGTCCAGTCGAAGTAGTCGCGATAATTGGCTCCTTCAGACTCCTTGCCGACTACCGCGATCGAGTGGAACGAGCCTGCTGAGGCGAACACGCGCCTGGTACGGGCTCGCGCCGCCGCATCCTCGCTGATGCGCTCGGCGGTGATGTCGCGGGCCCCAGCGAGCGCGTCACCCACAGATTCGACGCCCTTGTCTGGGTCAATGAATTCAGTCGCAGCCGATTCCGGGTCGAGTCCGTCCTGGGCGAAAAGGGCTTCGGCCAGCGGCTCAAGCCCTTTCTCGCGGGCGATGGAGGCCCTGGTTCTGCGTTTTGGGCGGAAAGGGAGGTAGATGTCCTCCAACACAGTCATGTTCGACGCCGCGAGGACTTTCATGTGCAGTTCGTCGGTGAGCAACTCGCGTTCGCCCAGCGACTTGAGAATGACCTCTCGCCGGGTGTGCAACTCACGGAGTTGGGCGATCCGGTCACGGACGTCGCGAACCTGGACCTCGTCAAGGGTGCCGGTGGCCTCTTTGCGATAGCGCGCGATGAATGGAACCGTGGCGTCCTCATCCAGCAGTTCAATAGTTGCCGAGACACGCCACGGCTGGACCGACAACTCATCGGCAATTGTCTTGGCGTGATCTGTAGTGGTGGAGGTGGTCATTTTTCCTGGTTGCTTTGGGGCGCTCGGAAGATTATACCCCTCCCAAGGCGAATATGGATTTGGTCACAGTATAGAAATCATAATTACCCCGGAGATAATCAAGGCAATCGACATTCCCTTAATTGTCAAAGTAGCTTTGTCCAGAGGCTCGCCAAGCATGGGCAGCAGCCTCGTGCTAAGTATGGAGCTAAGGACGAAAACGAACATCGGCCTGGAGGACATCAGAGTCACGGCGAGAGAAACTGGGCCGAGCATGATTGCCCACATCGTTACCAGCGCGGCAAACGGGGCGATGATGGCCTCGGTCAACAACATGAATCCGGCCGATTTGATCCTGGAGAACATCGCTCGTGTCTCCGAGTAGGTGGAGTGTCTGAAAGAAAGGGCAACGCACCCGGTGGCGAGGCCCAGACTTCGGAAAGGGAACATGCTGGTTAGGGTCATATCGTTCAATGCTATTTTGCCCAGGAGCTGGGCGGCAGCCACCAGAACGCTGGCGACCAGTAAAACACCCAAGGACGATCCCAGCACAATTGCCACCGACCCTCGCACAGGCCGCGTTGAGATCATGAACGCTCCGGTGACGGTCACTGCGATGGCGATCCAGTGTGCCAGGGTAAGGTCCTCGTCGAGAAACACCATCGCCATGATGGCTACATACACCGGAGAGGTTGCGATGACGGGTAGCACCCTGGAGACCTCGTGCCTGCTCATCACCTGGAACATGAGCACCAGCGAGACACCCCAAACCAGGCCAGAGGCGTAGGCGATTGCCCAAGCGCCGGTGGCAGGTAGATCCGGCGGGTTGACGAGCACCATCACGGCGGCGGCGGGTAGCTGAAGCAGTCCCAGCAGCACGATGAACGTCGTTGCGCTGGGGGCGTGGCGCATCAGGATGAATTTGTCCAGCACGCTGACGACGGCGAAGATCGCGGCACTGGCTATCGACAGAAAGATCCAGTCCATGGCTGCGCATACTATGGCGGGATATCGGTCGCCAGTCAACATGTGCGGCTCGACCTTAGAAGTGAGCGGTGGATGTCGATGCTGTCGGTTTACTGAGGCATAGTTCCAGCCTCGGCGAGCCATGTCTCGTAGGGGTTGTCACGGTTACGAAGTGGGAACTCGACCCTCGTCTGCAGCCGTTGGGACTCGTGGACTGCCATAATCATCTCCAGTGCCGCTCGGCCATCGTGGCCGTTAGATACCGCCGCCACGTCACGGTCCTCAGTGACAGCCGAAACAAGCTCCTCTGCTATCAGCGTGTTGCTCAGGAGCACCCGCTCTTCGTCGGAGCGAACGCTACCGTCGGGTTTGTTGTCCCACTCGTCGATGTGAACCATCTCCCACGCGTTTCCGTCCTCCGGTGTCCATTGTCCGTGGGGGTAGACATAGAGCTCGCCTAAGGGAGAACTACGAAGGGATATCACTCCCTCTGTACCATGGACCTCGAATCCGAGCGACGTCGCCATGTGGGTAGACAGCGGATACCCGGGAACGGACTCGAACGTGGCAATTACACCATTGGCGAAGGCGTAGTAGGACTGGACGCCGTTGCCCGCAATTAGACCAATGCCCTCGTCGCCCTGACGGATATCGGCGGACGTGATGTCTCGTCCGTCCTGGGAGACGTGACCGAAGGCCCAGACCGGCTCGGCACCGGCAAAGTACCGGATGCTGTCCATCATGTGTGTGCCCAGGACCATCAGGTCCTGTCCTCCGGAGCGGTGGTCTGCCTTGCCGTGGGCGCGGATTATCCGGACCTCGCCTATTAAGCCCTCGCCGACGAGCTGTTTCCCGCGTTGTTCGTATGCGCTGGCGCGGCGATGGGCCACCGCCATCCTGGTCCCGGCACTCTGGCACGCGACGAGCATGGCGTCAGCCTGGGCCAGCGTAGGCGCCATTGGCTTTTCGCATAGAATGCCCCGGACACCGGCCTCAACTGCAGCGATGACCATCTCGGCGTGATGATCGACGTGGCGCGGGCACACATTGACCAGGTCCAGATCCTCGGCCAGCAGCATCTCTCGGTAGTCAGCGTAGAGCTTATTAGCTCCTGTTCTT
>CAJWER010000026.1 GCA_913030785.1 uncultured Chloroflexota bacterium
TCGCCTAATAGGTGAGTACTCCCAGAGGTGGCCAAAGCCACATGGGCATTAGACGTGAGGCCCCGGACTACATCCCGGTTCAACACAACAGAGGTCAGGATGAGGGCCAGAAGCAAAATCACTGAATAGGCTATCGAGGTTCTATTCATAATCACTCCCTGCGTGATGACTCGTCGACCAAAAGGGTTTCCTCGGTGTTAGGCGGGCTGGAAAGGGCGAAAAGCGAAACACATCGGCAACCGTAGCCCCAACGGCCGCTAATGAGCTGCTGCCACTTCAATGACTTCAATGGAGGAGCAGCGGTCCCGCATGTTTATGTGGATAATATGGTTTCGGCTGCAGCTATTCCCCTTGCTGAGAGAGGGCACCCGACCAACTGTCGGTCTAGATGCTATTTCGCGACTCCAAAACGCCCCGCCCCCTCGCAGAGGTGTGCCACAGGACGCGTTCATAGGTGGGTTTGATTATCAACCCCTCTAATCGCAAGTCATTTAAAACCATTATGTCTTCAATGTCAAGCAGCTACGCACCTATCTGGAGCCCTTGCCGGAGACCGCCGAATTGGGGGGGGGGAGAGAGGGTAGACCGGTGCCGCTCCAGAGCCAATTGTCGGTTTCCACCTGGGACTCTCTTTTCTCACGGCTATTGCGCCTTTTGTTATGTGTTGTCAGAGAGGCACTTGGTACAGGGTTGCAGAGCCGAGAGGCCTCTCCCTGGGAGGTGGCTCCGAAATTTGCCCTGTGCCGCACGTACCTTGATCCAGGTGCTAGCACCAAGAAGGGGCTTTCACAATCTTGCCAAGCCGGGCCCTATTATAGTGGGTGCTATCGCTCGAACCCTTAGCACGTCGTTCTCAACCAAGGTTGCGGGGCGAGAGATCCAGCTGGAAGCAGGCCAGATCTCTGGCCTCTAATACGGTACGGGCCTTATAGATATTAGGACGGGTGTGAATGTCCGAAGGTGGTTGAATGCTCGATGTAAACGCATGTTGTGCTGTTACCTACGGCCATCCATTGGCCAGGGTGCTGCTGGGCGACTCACTTCACTCGGGGGGTCTTGCCCTGACTAGTCGCCTGAAGGCCCTTATGGGGATTGGCGCGACCTCGAACGTATTGGATGTCGGCTCGGGTCTAGGAGCCTCCCCAGTGCACCTCGCTCAGTCGAAGGGTTGCCGCATGACTGCGGTGACACTGGAGTGCGAAGGCGTTGTGGCTGGAGAGGATTTGGCGAGCCGCGAGGGCGTGGGCGAGAGGGTGCATTTTGTCGAAGCCGATATTATGAAAACGGACGTCGGTGCAGGCACGTTCGATTCCCTCATGACCGAATGTGTGTCATGTCGATTTTCGAGGATAACCCCGCCGCTACGCGCCGCCTCGTCGGGCTCCTTGGCCCCCAAGGGCGGTTGGGCCTGACGGACGTAATGGTGTCCGGGCCGCTGCCCCCTGAGCTCAGCGGAGTGCTTGCTACAACCGGCTGCGTCGGAGGCGCACTTTCGATGCAGGGCTACCGTGACCTGCTGACACGCGAGGGCATGGTGCTCGAGTACGTAGAGGATTGCAGGGATGTCGCCGAGGGCTTCCTTAGTGGTATCAGCAAGAGATTGGTGATGGCCGAGATTGCATCCGGCCTGGACAAGCTGTCCGTCGGTGAAGGCTTGCTATTCGAGGGAAAGCGCCTGCTGGCCAAGACCTGAGACCTAGCTGCCTCCGGCGTCCTTAGCTACGGCATGATCGCGTAGTGCCCCGGACCCCTGTGGCAGGTCCGCCATCGCAGTTCAACGTGCTTCCGTACACACGACAATTCATCCGGTCCGGCTATGCAAAATCTTTGCCCCGCTATCGGTCTAGGCAGCGCTTTGGTGAACAGCAACCGTCCTCAGGCGCTCGACGTGCTGCTATAATGCCGCGAAATCTCTCAACCCCACCAGTCTACGAGGTGAAGCCACATGTCGACAGGAAAACTGGCGCCAGGTGACGCCGCCGAGATCGAAGTCGAAGTCACGAAAGACCTCTCCATAAATAGGACGGGACGTCCCGGTGCAGACGTGCTGTCAACACCGTCCCTTTTAAAACTCATGGAACTCTGCAGCATCGAAGCGACTGACCCCTTCCTTGAAGATGGTTACGCTACGGTAGGTTACGCGGTAGACGGTCTTAGGCATCTTGCGCCCACGGCGATAGGCGCAGTGGTGAAGATCAAGGCTGTTATCACTGAGGTCAACGGCACACGCATTTCCTATAAGATAGAGGCCCTGGAGGGCGATCAAAAGATCGGGGTCGCCACTCATAAACGGGCCGTGATATCTAAGGGCGGATCATAGAATGCAAGGGCTGGGCAGGCCCCCTCACACGGCCTAACCAAAGAGCCTGCGGCTCTGCCGTTGTTGCGTCTATGGAGGTCTGATATACTGATGCCGTTTTCCCGGGCGAGTACGAAATGGGTCCGAGCCTCGGCTCGAAATCAGCGGCCCTGGACCCGGGTGAATGAAGCCCCCCAATCCGGTCCGAGTTGAGCTTGGAACGGTGCGGCCCCGAAGACTTGTCCTGACACCCTGATACTGTGTGACTCGCAGCGAAAGGAGCGGGCTATTGAAGTGGACTGACTACGAAAAAGCTGAATCGGTGGAGGAGGCGGTGCGCCTACTCGCGGCCGGAGGCGGCAGCGCGAGGGCGATGGCTGGCGGGACCGACCTCTTGCCTAAGGCGAGGGGTGGCGTCTTCGAGACCAACCTCATCGTCGATGTGAAGGCGATCCCGGAACTCAACGTTCTTACCTACGACCCTGGCAAGGGGCTGACGCTGGGTGCGGCTGTGCCGTGCTACAAGATCTACTCTAACTCCGAGGTCAGCGCGGCCTATCCGGGCCTCATGGACGCTGCGGAGCTAATCGGAGGGATCCAGATCCAGGGCAGGGCATCCATTGGCGGCAATCTGTGTAACGCTGTTCCGAGCGCGGACTCGATCCCCGCATTGATCGCCCTGGGCGCCACGGCCAATATCGAGGGTCCCGATGGGTCCCGACAGGTGGCGGTCGAGGACTTCTGCACAGGCCCAAGCAAGAATGTTCTGAAGACGGGCGAGCTGCTGGTTTCCCTTAGCATCCCGGCCCCCGCCGCGAACTCAGGGGCCCGGTACCTGCGGTTCATCCCGAGGAACGAGATGGACATCGCCGTAGCTGGCGTTGGCGTCTCCGTGGAGTTGGACAACGGTAACATCAAGTCCGCGAGGCTCGCCCTCGCTGCGGTCGGTCCGATACCGATTTTTGTCAAGGAGGTTGGCGCCGCCGTAGCGGGCAAGCCAGCCAACGACGAGACTATTGCAGCGGCTGGCCAGATCGCCAAAGACGCGGCCACGCCCATCACCGACATGCGCGGGACCATCGAGTACCGCAAGCACCTGTGCGACGTGCTGACCCGGCGAGCTCTCAGCACCGCCATCAGCCGGGCCAAGGGAGGCGAGTAGATGTCCAGCAAGACCCATGTTCAGACTCGAATCAACGGCGAAGACGTCGAGTTTCTCTGTGAGCCGCGACAAAGCCTGTTGGAATGTCTAAGGGACGTTCTTGGGCTTACCGGAACTAAGGAAGGGTGCAACGACGGCAATTGCGGCGCTTGCACGGTCTACATGGACGGTCGGATTGTCGACTCCTGCCTGGTTCTCGGGGTCGAGGCCGAGGGTGCCGAGATCACCACTATCGAGGGGGTTGCGTCCGCAGATGGGCTACACCCCATCCAGCAAGCGTTCCTCGAGAACGCCGCGCTCCAGTGCGGAATATGCACGCCGGGCTTCATCATCTCTTCCAAGGCCCTACTCGAAGCAGAGCCTGAGCCGTCCGAGGGACGGATTCGGCTGTGGCTGGCTGGTAACCTGTGCCGGTGCACTGGTTACGACAAGATCGTCCGGGCCGTCACCGACGCGTCGGAGAAGATGGCGGCGAACTAGGTGCCGAAATGCGCCGGGTGGGGCGAGGCTTGGTGCTGGTCATAGTGACCAGGATAGGCTTCCCCTGCCGGGGAGCGCGGAGGGGCGCAGCCTACCCCTTTGCTGGGTGTGTGAGGGTGTTCCCCGCACTACCAATCCCCCTCTTTACCTTTGAATAGAGAGCAGGCGAACGGACTTTCCCGAAACCTGCGATTTCATGTTTAGACTAGCGGATGGGGCTGCCAAGACAGCCACTTACATGGAGGTGGAGCCTTGACGACAACCTATGAGCCCAATGTGATCCTCTCGACCAAGGAATACGATGTCGTGGGCACGCGGCCCATCCGACACGACGGAGCCGACAAGGTCACTGGCAAGGCGCGCTACGGCGCCGACTACAGCGCCAGGACCCAGCTCTACGGCAAGATACTGCGGAGCCCCCACGCCCACGCCAAAATAAAGTCCATCGACACCAGCAAAGCGGAAGCCCTTGAAGGCGTCCGGGCTGTTGTGACCCACAAGGACTTCCCGGCGGCACTAGAGGGCGATGACGCAGTCCAGGCAATGCGAGAGGGCATAATGGCCTCCGACAGGGTGCGCTTTAAGGGGCATCCGGTGGCTGGTGTTGCCGCGCTCAACGTCCACATCGCCGAGGAGGCCATAGGCCTGATAGAGGTGGAGTACGAGGTACTGTCCTCCGTCATGACGACTCAGGATGCCATGAAGGATGGCGCGCCAATACTCTACGACGACCTCAGGACAGACGAGCTCGGCGAAACCGTCGAAGGAAACACCAACGTCGCGCAGCATATTCAGTACAGCCTTGGCGACATCGACAAGGGCTTTGCCGAAGCCGATGTCATCGTGGAGCGTGAGTTCAACACAGCGACGGTGCACCAGGGCTACATTGAGCCCCACAACTGCACCGTGGACTGGAACAAGGACGGCCGCGTCTACATCTGGAATTCGACCCAGGCCCCCTTCGATGTCCGCGACCAGACCGCACAGATACTCGGGCTGGACGTGGTCAACGCCAAGTTGACCCCGATGGAGATCGGTGGCGGATTCGGCGGCAAATGGGAGCCATATGGTGAGCCCGTCGCGGCTCTGCTATCCAAGAATACCGACCACCCGGTGAAGATCGTCCACACCAGGACCGAAGAGTTTGACAGCACGGGTCCGACACCTGGCTCCAACATGAGGGTCAAGATCGGCGCTACCAAGGACGGCAAGTTCACCGCCGCGCAGGCCTACATCGCCTTCGAGGCCGGGTTCTCGGCGGGCTCGGTCATTGAGGCCGGAGCCCAGTGCGTCTTCGCCTGCTACGACATAGCCAACGGCCTGATCGATGGCTATGACGTCGTCGTCAACAAGCCCAAGTCGGCCGCTTATCGCGCCCCCGGCTCGACCCACGTGGCCATGGCCACAGAGACGGTAGTGGATGAACTCTCCAAGGAGCTCGGCATCGATCCGATTGAGCTTCGCCTGCTGAACGCCTCAAAAGAGGGCACGCGCCGGGTCGATGGGCCACGGTTCCCGAGGATCGGCTGCGTTGAGGTTCTTGAGGCATTGCGGGACCATCCCCACTACAAGACTCCCCTTGAGGGACCCAATCAAGGGCGAGGCATCGCCGTCGGTTTCTGGTTCAACGCTGGGATGCAGTCGAGTTGTAGCATCGCGGTGAACGCCGACGGCTCCGTCACCCTGGTTGAGGGATCTCCGGACATCGGCGGCTCGCGCGTCGGTATCGCAATGCAGGCTGCCGAAACCCTCGGCATCACAGCCGAGGAGGTCAGGCCTGCGGTCGTCGACACGGACTCGATCGGTTTCACCGCAGGCACCGGCGGAAGCCGGGTCACCTTCGCCACTGGTTGGGCCGCATACGAGGCATCTCAAGACGTCAAGCGTCAGATGATAACGCGTGCCGCCACAATATGGGACATCGATGCCGATTCAATCAAGATGGAAAAGGGCGTCATTCAGTCCAAAACCGACTCCGAGCTGAAGATGACTTTCAGGGAATTGGCAGTTCAACTCAACGACACCGGCGGCCCGATTATGGGCCGGGGCACCGTCGACCCGAGTGGCGAGGGCGGAGCCTTCTGCGCCAATATCGTGGATGTCGAGGTCGATCCGGATACAGGCAAGGTCGACGTAATCCGAGTCACCGCAGTCCAGGATGCCGGCAAGGCCATTCACCCCAGCTACGTCGAGGGCCAGATTCAGGGCGGAACCGTCCAAGGAATTGGCTGGGCCCTGAACGAAGAGTACTTCATGAGCGACAAGGGCACGATGACCAACAGCACATTCCTGGACTACAGGATGCCGACATCGCTGGACGCGCCCATGATCGACACAGTTATCGTCGAGGTCGCCAACCCTGGCCATCCATACGGTGTGCGCGGCGTCGGCGAGGTCTGCCTCGTACCGCCGCCGGCGGCGATAGCAAACGCCATTCACAACGCTGCTGGGGTCCGATTGAGGGACCTGCCAATGAACCCCGGGGCCGTTATGAACGCGATCTGGAACAAGTAGGCAGGCGAACGTGGCGACGGTTTTTGTCCCGTCACTCATGCGGAAGTTGACCGATGATAAGGGCACGCTGGAGGTGCCGGGCACTACGGTGCGCGAGGTGATAAACAACCTCGAAGCGGAGTATCCTGGCACCAAGGACAGGCTGGTCGATAAGTTCAAGATCAAGTCCAGCATATCCGTGGCGGTTGACGGGGAGATAAGCCCCCTGGGAATCCTCGCCAAGGTCGGTGAGCATAGCGAGGTGCACTTCCTACCTGCCATCGGTGGTGGCTACTAGGCTGTAACAGGGCGACGACGACTGGAACATACGTAACGTAGAACGGGCCGATGTCGTCACAAAACGGCATCGGCCCTTTTTCATTCGGTGTTCTGTGCACAGGGTAATGCTAGTCTTGTGGGCTTCCACGACAGAACACATTTATCCCGTTTTTTTGGAACAAAATAGGGGGATTTATGACAGACGATCCGATCAGAGGAGTGGTGGTGCCAATCTTGACGCCCTTGACACCTCACGAAAGGGTCGATACCGGCTCACTTCGACGCCTCGTCGCCTATCTGCTCGACAACGGAGTGCACGGTATTTGGGCTGCCGGGACCACGTCTGAGTTTGCAGCGCTGTCTGACGACGAGCGGAACCTGAGTATCGAGACCGTGGTCGATGAGGTTCGTGGTCGGGTGCCGATCATTGCCAACATCTCCGCTCCCGCGACCGGACTGGCGATCGAGCTGGGCCACGCGGTCAAGGACCTGGGGCTCGCAGGCATCGCCGCCACGCCGCCCTTCTACTTCCCTTCTGTCCAGGACGAGCTGCTGGACCACTTCCGCTATATCCAGGACAGCTCCGACATGCCTCTCTGGGTGTACAACATCCCGTCGACGGTAAAGACCGTAGTAGAACCTGCAACCGTTGCCACGCTTGCTGAGGAGGGCACAGTGGTTGGGATCAAGGACAGTTCCGGGGCGGGGGAGCCGTTGGCGCAGCTCAACCTCCTATGTGAACAGGGAGACTTCGAGCTTTACCGGTTCATCGGAACCTCCCACAGGATCAGCACAGCAACGAGCATTGGCGTCCACGGGGTCATCCCGAGCATTGCCAACCTTGTGCCGGCCGCTGCGGCGAGTGCATGGGAGGCGGGAGACAGGGGAGACACCGACGCGGCGCTGGAGTTCCAATCCAAGGTTATGGTGGCTTCCAGTGTGACTCGCTTGGCCGCCGGGGGCGGGCCTAATGCGGGGACCGTGTCGGGCATGAAGTCTGCTCTCAAGATCATGGGCGTTATCGACCACGATTCGGTGACCCGACCGCTAAGGGGCTTGACCCAGGAAGAAAAAAAGGGGATTCCGGCGGTTCTCGAGGAACTGGGGCTTTCAAGCTGAGTTCAGGTAGGGAATGTTAGACTTCACCTCGGGCCTTTGCTATGATGAGCAAGTGTCCGAGAGCAGTAATGGCTAGTAATAGCGATGTTTCTCCGAATTCCGGCGCAGCTTTTTGGAGGCCGTGATTATGACCCCCGAAGAATTCACATTCACTAAATTCGCCAACAATGCCTTCTATCGCAGGCAGAACGCCACGCTGATTGATATGGCGGGCGTCGGCTCCGGTCAACGTATCGTCGACCTTGCTTGTGGCAACGGCGGTGTGACGAAGCTCATCGTTGAGCGCCTCCGTGGCGCCCGGGACTCGGTGATCATCGCGATCGACCACTCGTCCGAGATGCTGCGTCTCGCGATGGAGGAGCTCAGGGACGCCCGCACCGCTGCGGTGCAGTATGTCCAGAGCCAGGTCGAGCAGGTTTCGGAGGCCGTCAAGGAGTCGGCGGATACCGTCTTTTTCTGCAACGCCATCCACTACGTCCCGGACAAAGAGCAACTCCTAACCGAGATATCTAGGGCTCTGAAGCCTGGTGGCAAGTTGGCATTCAACACGGCGTTCTTTGATGGGGCTCACCCGCCCGACACGATGGTATTCGCGCGCAAGTGGATGATGCGCTCTGTTCGCATCTTGCGTCGTGAGCACGGTCTTTCGATTGTGAGGTCGGACAAGGTGGAGTCGCGCAACCAGCTCACCCCGGAAGAGTATCGAGAATTGCTCGAGGACAACGGATTCAGGATAGTCAAACAAGAGATCGAGACCGTACCAGTGCCCATGGAGGGTTGGCGGGATATCAGCGGTTTCAAGGATTTCATTGGCGGTGCAATGCCCGGCGTGCCGATGGACAAGGCAAGCCAGGCGCTGCAGGCAGGCTGCGAACAGATTTTCGCCGAGATGAAACGCGAATTTGTGGACCGAAATTGGCTGCGGATTGTGGCCGTCCGCGTCTAGACTCGCGGCTAGTCCCCGAACACGAAGTCGATTTCGAACAAACGGCAAGGCTCCTGCGTCATTCCGGCATCTTCGTAGGCCCGTCGAGCTCCAACGTTGGTCTCGACGGCAAATAGCCTGATTCCACACACGTCCGTCTCCCCTCGCGCCGAGTCGACAACGTAGTCATGCATCGCCCGGTATACGCCCTTGCGTCGCCATTCCCGGGACACGAAGACGTTCTCGACCTTCCAGAAGTAGCAGTTTCGCCACGGGTTCCACTCCGGGATGACGTGTAGGACACCGACCACGGTCCCGACCGAGTCCGCCAGCACGTAGAATCCCCGGGTGCCGCAGTCGAGGACGGCTGTAACTCCGTCTCTTAGCCGCGTGGATGACACGACCTTGCTTTTCATCTCCACAGCCATCGCTGTGTTGAGATTGACAATGGCTGTGAGATCGCCGGCGTCGCCTATCCGAATCGTCACGTCAGCGGTCGTCATGAGGTGTCATCCTTGCCTGGGGATAGTTGGTCCGTAAAGGGACCATTTGTGTGGCTCCGGTAGTATACCAGGGAGGCCGCATAACCCCGCTTGTGGGCGCCGGTATTATCACTATAATAAAGGGCCAGACAAGACCCACGAAAAACACCCGTAGAGGGGGGACCATCGAATGGTGACTCGTATTGGTATCAACGGATTCGGGCGCATTGGCAGGCAGGTGACCAGAGCCATCAAAGAGCGCTACTCCGACAAGCTGCAGGTTGTGGCCATCAACGACCTGGCGGATACCCAGACGAACGCCCACCTCTTCAAGTATGACTCCAACTACGGAACATACCCCGGTACCGTCGAGGCTACCGAGGACGGCATCCTCATCGACGGCAGCCTGGTCAAAGTGCTCGCTGAGCGGGATCCGGCCGATTTGCCGTGGGGCGACCACGGGGTGGACATCGTTGTGGAGTCCACCGGGTTCTTTACCGATGGGCCCAAGGCAGCTGGCCACATGAAGGGCGGTGCCAAGAAAGTCATCATCTCCGCTCCGGCAAAGGGGGAAGATGCGACGCTGGTCCTCGGGGTGAACCCAGAAATCTATGATCCCCAGAAGCACAACGTCGTTTCCAACGCGTCCTGCACCACCAACTGCATTGCGACGATGGCCAAGGTTCTCCACGACAACTTCGGTATCGAGCGTGGTTTGATGACCACGATCCACTCGTACACGGGTGACCAGAATATCCTGGACAAGGTACACGAGGATTTGCGGAGGGCGCGATCCGCGGCGATGAACATAATTCCCACCACGACTGGGGCCGCCAAGGCGGTGGGGGTGGTCCTGCCGGAACTGAACGGCAAGATCCACGGAATGGCCTTCAGAGTGCCCACGTCTACTGGGTCCGTGACCGACTTCGTCGCCAACCTGTCCAAAGGAGCCTCGGAGAAGGACATCAACGATGCCTACCAGGAGGCGGCGGCGGGCAGCCTTTCCGGCATTCTCCAGTACACCGACGAGCCGCTCGTAAGCAGCGATTTCATCGGCAATCCCCACAGCTCCATCATAGACGGGCTCTCCACGATGTCGTTGCAAGACGATATGGTCAAGGTAGTGGGGTGGTACGACAATGAGTGGGGCTACAGCTCTCGGACAGCCGACCTGGCGGCATTCCTGGTGGACGCCGGCCTGTAGGGCGCTGCGCGCGCTTATTTGGGCGGGGCCAGGTCTGCCCAGCGACTGGGAGGCTTTTTGCCCATGGATTCGACAGGCTCTCCATGAGCGTGAAACGACAATGGCGGGCTGTCGACTAGCCCTCGCCCGTGCCGACCGCCTCGATCCCTCCGTCGCGCACCGCGAACCTGGCCATTTGCGACAGGTATCGTCCCCCTACCAGAGCCGGGTCCGCGCTCGTGATGAAGCATTGCTGGTATTGTTTGGCGAGGTCTAGTACCTGTGCTCGCCGCCCGGCGTCTAGCTCCGATAGCACGTCGTCCAGCAATAGGATGGGCTCGTCGTCCCGCTCCTCCCGCAGGATGCTCGCCTCGGCCAACTTTAGTGCCAGGACAGCGGTCCTGGACTGGCCTCGTGACGCATATGGCCCTGCTGGAATGCCTCCCAGCATCACAACTGCGTCGTCTCGATGCGGTCCCGACACCGTGTGACCCTGGGCAAGCTCTCTGGGACGTGCGGCTACGAGGGCGGTTTTTAGTGCGTCGCCGAACTCCTCCTCGCCGTGCTCCGTGGGGGCTTGGACGCCGGGGCGGTAGGCCATCCGGAGCGATTCGCCGTCACCCGACAGGTCGCCATAAAGAGCCGATATCATTTCCGAGAGTGTCTCTATTACACTGGCGCGCCTGAACATGATGTACTTGCCGGATTCGACCAGCTCGTCGTCCCAAAACTCCAGCTCTCCGGCCCCGGACCGACCGTCCCGTACGAGCTTGAGAAGGTGGTTTCGCTGGGAGACGACCTTCTGGTACCTCTGTACCGACCTCAGGTACTGCCGGTCGAGCTGCGAGATCAGGATGTCCAGGTACCTACGCCGCGTCGATGGAGATCCGAACACCAGCTCCAAGTCCTGGGCGCTGAACATCACCGCATTGACCTCGCCTACCAGCTCTGACGCACGGCGGGGCGCCCCGTTGACCCGCACGAGCTTTTGGACCGTGAAGTCCTCTGCCGGTACCAGCTCCGAGGTATCGCCACCGTCCTGCGACCCGTTGGCGGCCACCTTGAAATCGACCTGCACCCGCGTGTCACCACCGCGCCGCTGGATGTTGGCGGACACCTGGGCGTGGCTGTCCCCGTCGACCGACTGGCGACGCACTAGTTCCCGATCGGTGGACGCCCGAAGCGACTTTGCGATGGCCAACATGTACAGAGCCTCGATCAGGTTGCTCTTGCCCTGGCCGTTGGCCCCGTGGAGCAAGACCATGCCCGGCTCGAAGTCTGCCTCCAACTCCGCATAACTGCGAAAGTTGGAGAGGCTCAGATGGGTGACGTAGATGAGGGATCCTCGCTCAGGGAGTATTTGAGGGTGGGCAGAGATACCTCTAGCTACCCGCCCATTAGACTATGCTTCAGAGGGCTCGACGCTGAGCTCCTCTTGTGAGTGCAGAGCCAGGAACTCGTCCTCGGTGATCACCTTCACTCCGAGGGCCTCGGCGTCCGCCAACTTCGAGCCCGCGTCCTCACCGGCGATCAGGTAGTCGGTCTTCTTGCTTACACTGCCGCTAACAGCCCCACCGGCGGCCTTGATGCGATCCTGGATATCCGAGCGGCTAGACTCCCGCAGCCGTCCAGTCACCACGAACCTGAGGCCCGCCAGTGTAGGTGTGGCCCGCTCTGGTCGCGCTTCGTCTTGCAATCGCACGCCAGCGTTTCCCAGTCGGTCGATCATATCCCGATTGGGGCCGTTCTGAAAATACGACACTACGGATGCCGCGATCTTTGGCCCTAACGAAGGGATCGCGGTGAGGGCCTCCTCGTCAACGTCCATCAGTTCGTTCATCGAGGGATATGCTTCGGATAGGAGCTCGGCGACTTCGGCGCCGACGTGGGGGATGCCCAGCGCCACCAGCAGACGAGCGAGCGGCCGGTCCTTGCTGGCCTCAATGGCCGCCAGCAGGTTGGACGCGCTCTTCTCGGCCATGCGCTCCAGCTCCAGTAGGTCGTCCATTTGAAGACGGTACAGATCGGCGGCGTCCTTTATCTTGTTGTTATCAAGTAGCGAAATGACCTGTTTTATTCCCAGACCGTCGATGTCCATTGAGCCACGGCTCACGAAGTGCTCGAGGAGCCGGACGAGTTGTGCCTGGCACTGGGCGTTGACACAGGCGGTTGCCGACTCGTTCTTCACGCGGACCACCGCCTCATCGCAACTTGGACAAACCGTTGGCATTTCGTACTCGGGTTCTTTCCCAGTGCGACGCTCCGTAATCACCGAGACGACCTGCGGGATCACCTCTCCCGCCCTTTCCACGACGACCCAGTCTCCTTTGCGAATGCCCTTCGCTTTTATGTAGTCTTCGTTGTGGAGCGTTGCGCGGCTCACCTGCACACCGCCCACGTCCACTGTTGTGAGGACTGCGTATGGACTAAGCCTTCCCGTGCGGCCTACGGCGACCTCTATGCTTTCCAGCTGCGTCACCGACTGGGTCGCCGGGAATTTGTAGGCGATGGCCCATCGCGGCTCCCTGCCCACCTGGCCCAGGTGGCGTTGCAGGTCGAGCCGGTTCACCTTTATCACCACTCCGTCGCACCCGTAGTCCAGTGTCTCCGCGCCCTCGAGCCAGGTGCGGTAGTAGTCGGCAGCCTCAGCGGCGGTTTTCACCAGTGCGTTGTGCGGGTTTGTCTTGAACCCCAACTCTCGCAGGTAATCCAGCGTGCCCAACTGGGTGTCCGGCCCGATGGGCTCCGCCACCCCATACACAAAAATGTCCAGTGGGCGGCTGGCGACATCCTGGGGGTCGATCTGTCGAATCGAGCCAGCGGCCGTGTTTCGGGGGTGAGCATACGGAGGCAGTTCCTTGACGATGCGCTCCTCGTTGAAGCGCTGGAACGCCGACAAAGGGAAAAGAACCTCACCCCGGACCTCGAATCGCGCCGGGAAATCTCCGTGGACCTCCAACGGTATGCTGCGGATCGTGCGCAGGTTCTGGGTCACGTCCTCGCCGACGGTGCCGTTGCCGCGGGTCGCTCCTCGCACAAGTACCCCATTCTCGTAGGTCAGCGCTACCGCCAGGCCGTCGTACTTCAGTTCGCACGCCATGTCGAATGCTTCGCTCTCCAGCGTCTCGGCCGTGCGACGGTGCCACGCCATCAGCTCGTCGTCGTCGAAGGTGTTACCCAGGCTGAACATCTGCACCGCGTGCGTGGCCTGGGCGAACCCGGACGAGGGTTCTGCCCCGACACGCTGTGTGGGCGACTGGGGCGTCACTAGTTCCGGGTGCTGCGCCTCCAGCTCCCTCAACTCCCGAATTAGGACGTCGTACTGGGCGTCGCTGATCTCGGTCGCGTCAAGCACGTAGTAGCGGTGATTGTGGTAGTCAAGGCTGGCGCGCAACTCGGCAACGCGGTTCAGCACGTCAGGTGATGTCATTCACTCCACCATGGTTCGTCGTCGTAGTGGTGACTAAGCCTGATAATACCATGCGTGGGCGCGCCTCTTGCTGGGTGGGCCTGCGGTCGTGGTGCCCAAGCGTACGCCTGGTGAGAATTGGGCCACCCACCCCGAAAAGTTCTGGACCGGGTGCATGTGGAATAGCTATACTATCGTGACCCACGTTGCGCAGAGGCGCATCCGATTTGATGGGCGTGCAGTTCCATTGGGAGAGTAGCTTGGCCCCCTCGCAAGAATTCCTGGAATTTGTTGCCGGTTATCCGGCGCTGATGGCCATCGGCAACACTCCGGCGGTCCGGTTGGACCTGGACACCGGCGACGCCAATGTGTATGCCAAATATGAGCAGCTCAACCCCGGAGGCTCCATCAAGGATCGTCCGGTGCTCAGGATGCTCGTGGAGGCGATCCTGTCCGGTGATCTGACCCCGGGCAAGGTCATCTTGGACGCCACCTCTGGAAACGCCGGCATCGCCTACGCAATGATAGGTGCGACGCTGGGCTACAAGGTTGAGTTGATAATGCCTGAGAACGCTAGCCGGGAGCGCAAGGAGCGTGTGCTGGCACATGGGGCGGAGATCGTATTCACCGACCCGATGCTTGGCTACGATGAGACGCTGCGGGACGTCAAGAGGCGCTACGAGGCGAACCCGGACAAGTACTTCTACTGCGACCAGTACTCAAATCCCAACAATCCCTTGGCCCACTACGACACCACCGCCGAGGAGCTTTTGCAGCAGGTCCCCGATGTGACCCACTTCGTAGCAGGTGTGGGCACGGGTGGAACGATCACAGGTGTGGGACGCAGGTTGAAGGAGGCCAACCCGGACGTTCGAGTCATCCTCATCAACTTCGACGAGTGGCCCGGAATCGAGGGGCTGAAGCCGCTGGGCGAGGACCACCACATCGTGCCTGACACCTTCGACGCAGAGGTAGTGGATGGGACGGTGCGAGTCGACATCGACGAGTCCTACCGGATGTCCCGAAAATTAGCGCTGCAGGGCGTCTTCGCCGGCCAGTCGTCAGGCGCATACGTCCTTGGCGCCAGCCAGGTTGCCTCTCGTTCTCCTGGAGCCCACGTCGTCACCATCCTCAACGACATAGGCGAGCGCTACTTCAGCACCTCCATGTGGGGATAGCGGGGCCCATTCGACCCCGCTCGCACCCTACACGTCGAGGTTGCGTACCTCGAGGGCGTTGGATTGGATGAAGTTGCGGCGCGGCTCCACTACGTCTCCCATCAGTAGCGAGAACGTCGAGTCGGTCGACGCCCGATCGCCCTCGACGACCTGGAGCAAAGTTCGCTTCTCTGGGTCCATCGTTGACTCCCAGAGCTGGTCAGCACTCATCTCACCCAGGCCCTTGTAGCGCTGAATGCTGGGCTTCGTATTCCCGTTCAACCCTGCGATGACCTGTTCGCGATCAGCTTCGCTGTAGGCCCACTGATGTTTCTTGCCAGCGCTGATTCCATACAGTGGCGGCAGCGCCATGTACAGGTGCCCTGCGGATACCAGTTCGGGCATGTTCCGGAAGAAGAACGTTAGTAGCAGCGTGCGGATGTGCGCCCCGTCCACGTCTGCGTCGGTCATGATTATGATGCGGTGATACCGCAGCTTCTCAAGGTCGAATCCCTCGCCGAGGCCGGCCCCCACCGCGATCGTCAGCGCACGGATCTCCTCGTTGGCCAGCATCTTGTCTTCGCGCGCCTTTTCGACGTTGAGGATCTTGCCTTTCAGTGGCAGGATGGCCTGGAACTGCCGGTCGCGTCCCTGTTTTGCGGTGCCGCCAGCAGAGGGGCCCTCAACCAGGTACAACTCGCAGTTCGCCGGGTTCTTGTCAGAGCAGTCCGCCAGCTTGCCGGGGAGCGACCCGCCGTCCATGGCGTTCTTACGGATGATCAGATCGCGGGCCTTGCGGGCTGCCTCCCGTGCCCGCTGCGAGGTGAGGCACTTGTCGATGATGCGCTTGGCGTCCTGGGGGTGGTCCTCCAGGAATATCTGCAGACCCTCCGCCACCACGCTCTCGACCTGGGCGCGGACCTCAGGGTTGCCCAGCTTCGTCTTGGTCTGTCCCTCGAACTGCGGGTCCGTCAGCTTTACGCTGACGATGGCCGTGAGCCCTTCGCGGGTGTCCTCACCCGACAGATTGGAGTCGCCGTTCTTGATGAGCCCTTGCTTCTTGGCGTAATCGTTAATAATCCGCGTCAGCGCCGCTCTGAAGCCGGTCAGGTGCGTGCCGCCGTCGGTGGTGTTGATACAGTTTGCGAAGACGTACACTGACTCCGAGAAGGCGTCATTGTACTGCATCGCAACCTCGACCTTCGTGCCCTCGACATCGTTCTCCACGTAGATCGGCTCCGGGTGCAGCACTGCCCGCGTCGAGTTCAGCGTCGAGACGAACTCCGATATCCCGCCGTCGAAGCGGTAGCTCACCTCTTTGGTGGGCTTCTCGGGCTCCGCCTGGGGCTGCTCTTGCGTCGCCTCCGGCTCTTCGTTGAAATCCTCGAATCCGTCGTCATCTTCGAACTCTTCTTCGGGGGCGGCGACGACCTTCGGGTACCAGTCGCTTCGGAAGTGAATCTCCAGTCCTCTGTTCAGGAACGCCATCTCCTTGAAGCGCTGGGACAATGCGTTGAACTCGTACGCAATGTCCGGAAATATCTCAGGATCTGGCGAGAAGGTGATCACCGTGCCGGACTTGTTCTTGGGGGCCCCGGGGACCGTCTCCGAGACCAGGTCGGTCTTGCTCTTGCCTTTGGAGAACTCCTGACGGTAGATGTTCCCGTAGCGGGAAACCTCGACTAGCAAAGAGTCGGAGAGGGCATTGACCACCGATGCACCGACGCCGTGGAGACCGCCAGAGACCGTGTAGGCCTTGCCTCCGAACTTGCCGCCGGCGTGCAGCGTGGTCATCACCGTTTCCACGCCCGTTAGACCGGTCGACTTGTGGACATCCACCGGAATCCCGCTCCCGTCGTCCTCCACGCGGACCGAGCCGTCTTCACGGATGTGGATGCTGACGTGCTTGCCACGGCCTGCCATGAACTCGTCGACGCCGTTGTCGACGATCTCGAAGATCAGGTGGTGGAGGCCGCGCTGGTCTGTGCTCCCGATGTACATTCCAGGTCGGCGCCGAACGGCTTCCATCCCCTCCAGCACCTGAATGTCCTGTGATGTATAAAGCTCTTCCTTGCTCTGCGCCCGTTTTGTTGCCATATACGGTCTCCTACTTCTGTTGCGCTAAACGGACGCGCACCCCATCGAAGGAGTGCTCCATTCCAAACGTCCGCCAAAGCGTGTAATGTCCCGGGGTTCCGGAATGGCGCTCCGGTCCCGAGCGGGTCTGTGCTGAGAGGTGAATTGAGGTTGTTTTAGAGGGCCCGCTTCGCTGATTTTGCACCTCAGCGGCGAGGTAAACACTGACGTTTCAACAGTCAGATTATATTATAGCTGTATAGCTGTGAATTTTCAAGGGATTCCGACCACAATACCTTACCATAGTCTTAGAACAGGTTCAACCATGTTCTGCAACAACACCTCGGTGTCTGACGCTCAACAGGCACAGAGTCTTTTACCCGCGTCATGGGGTCGTGAAGGGCCCGGCAGCGCCTTGCAAACGGAGCGCGGAGACGCCTACCAAAGTTCGTCGAGCAGCATGTAGTACTCGATTTTGTCGGCGTCGGAGCCGAGGACCTCGTACTCGTCGAGGAAGGGCTGCACAAACGCATCGCCACAGTTGCGGCGGATGCTCCTGACCGCGAGGGCGATGTCCTTGTACCTGTCCGCGACCCCTGCCCTCCCCATGTCAACGAATCCGGAGACCTCGCCGTCGTCAACCAGGGTGTTGGGCAGGCAGTAGTCTCCGTGGGTGAATACCAGGTCCTCAGTGGGGGGTCGGGACGACAGTAGTATCTGGAACACGTCCTCGGGCGAGACGCTAGCTCGTTCGGGGTCGAAGTCTTCCTCGTTGACCAGACCCAGCTTCACGTTTCGCTCGGTTTGGGGTAACACCCGGTCCAGGGTCATGTCGAAGGGACAGTCGCGTATTGGAACTTCGTGCACCATGCGTAGTCCTCGAGCCAAGAGCCTGACAACGTCCAGATTCTCCATTCCTAAAGCGCTGCTCGACGTGTCGATTCCCGGGATTGCGGAGAGGAGGAGGTACTCGCGGCCGTCCTCTGCGGCGTAGTCGAGCACCTGGGGTACAGGGAGCCGTCCTCGCAGCCAGTCGAGCCGCTCCCGCTCGGCAAGCAGCTCCGCAATCGGCGAGACAGGCAATACTTTGAGGAAGGTGACGCGCCCAGGCCCATCCAGGCGGTATGCATCGGAGCGGGGCTCGCCCACCACGATGGGGGTCCAGGTGGAGTTGGCGACCAGCGGACGAAGCGACCGGGGTATGGCACGCATGTCGATCAGGATTTACCTGTCCCAATCTGGGCACGTAGCGATTTCGTCACTGGACGGATTCGAACGATACCAGGTACGCTCTGAGCTACGAACCGATAGTTGTCGACGGAAGTAATGTCTGTGGAGATACTTTTACGGTTCGGACCCGTGTTCAAGATAGCTGGAGGTAGTCAGGCGAGACACCAGTGAGTGTGGCGTGCTGCCTCGGTTCCACCTGAAAATTGACTGGGACGAGGTTGATGGCCAATGATGCGAGTGGATGGTGAGCAGGATCATCAAAATCATGGAAAGCAGGCAACCCGTGTTTACCCTGAATGTTATCGTTCACTCGGACAGGGTCGTGGTTGACGGGCTGATCCCAATGGACATCGCAATGGCGGACGTGGTCAACGAGTTCCCAAAGTTAGAGCAGAAGGGGTTTTCAAAGACTAGTAGTTCTGGAATAGCTTGCCCCAGTCGGTCTTCATGGCGGCGCGGATTCGGCGGCGGCCTATGAGCCTGAGCCAGTACTCGTTGTGGTATAGGTTCGAGGCTAAGAAGGCCCACGGCGCGATGGGGGACCGCAGCAACATGTTCTCAAGGGGCTTGAGAGGCCCCCAGTAGATGAGCTTTTGGCCGCGAGAGGCGAACGTGTTTTCGTTCTGCTTGAAGTGCCAATTGACCCCAGAGATGTCGTCTCCGACCAACTCGATGGAGTCGGTGTCGCCGATTCCGAGGCCCATCTCGTGGGCTATGCGTATGTAGCCGATGGACAGCGGGTCGAAGCCCATTAGCCGCGCGGCGACGGCGTCGACGGCCACCTGGTCAGCCCCAGCGATGATTACGTTTTTGACCTGCCACCGCATGGCCCGTGGGCCCGGACCGTCCCCTGCGAAGGTGCCGTCCGTCACCGCGAAAACGCCCGGGTGG
>CAJWER010000027.1 GCA_913030785.1 uncultured Chloroflexota bacterium
CAGCCCTGCTCTTTTGCATAAGCGAGTACGCGATGCGTATCGAACGTATTCCAGGAGCGTCGTTCCAGTGCCTTTTCGAAATTCAGCCCGAGTTCGTTCGCCGCGGTCGTTATCTCGTGCTGCGACGTTTTCATCTCGTCTTCGCTGCGGCCGTATTTCGCGCTCAGGTGCTCGAGAATATCGCGACCTTCCTTGGGCACATCCGGGTTAAGCAGAAACGGATGCCATTCGACTTCGACATCGAGTTCGTCACCCACGAGCGCGAAGAGGCCTTCGCGATGGCAGACCGCGTGGCGGTCATGAGCAATGGAAAATTCGACCAGATCGACACGCCGGACACCCTCTACCATGCACCCGCTACTAAAAGCGTGGCACGCATGGTGGGCACCTGCGATTTCCTGGACGGCGTAGTGAGCGGGGGGCGCATCCAGACCGAGTTGGGGAGCCTTGGCTGGGAACCGAACGGACATGACTATGCGGACGGAACGCCAGTAGACGTCCTTGTCCGGCTCGACGACTTCCAGATCGCCCCCGACCCGAAAGGCACCTCGATCGTAACCTCGCGAGAGTTTCGTGGCGACGAGATAATCCTGGTCGTCCGCACCCCTTCAGGCGCCGAGCTAAGATGCCGCCGCCACCACTACTCCACACTACCCCCAGGAACAAGCATCACCCTATTCCCAACCAAGGCATCCCCATTCGTAGCTTTCCCAACTGGTATAACCCGACCGGTACAACCGGGTTTGACGCACTAGTGCACCAGCGAAATTGTCTCGCTGGCCTTTCGACTTCCGGAGGACTGTTTGTCGAAGACGGGATGTGAGGGGCAGAGCCCCTTTGCCGGGCGTGTTAGGGTGTCTCTCATTCAACTTTTTTCTTAAAAGAGGCGCGCGTAGCGCGCCAGCCCCAGTCCTCTACGCAGGTGCATCACCGAAATGACCGGACGCGCCCGCCACAGACTCTGCGAATGCACGAAGATCGTCTGCCTCGACCATCACCGGCCCCACCGCCGACTCGGCCTCGGCCTGACGCAACATCTCGGCGAGCCCGCCTTCCCGCTCCCGAATCCGCGTCTGCATGATGATCAGGTTGGTGAGTGCTCCCTTCAACTGGCCCACGGCTGAATCATCGTCCGCCCGGTCCACCGCCTTCTGCAAGGCAGCGAGCAGCCTCAGCCGAAATGAGCCCCACTCATAGGTGCGCTCTAGCAGCCACGACAACTCGTCCACACCGATCCCAGCGCCATCCGACCCCAGAGCCGCGTCAACATACCTGTCTCCAGCGTCGCCATCTTCCAGGCTCATCAAGCACATCCTTCCTAGTAATCACGAGCGCGTGCAGCACCTAGAATATTTGGGCTGTGCCACTGGGTAAAAATACCTCGACCGTATCCGGGTCCCGATACCCTGCGATCTCCGTCGGCACCACACCCGGGCTCTCCAGCGCCGCCCGAACGATCAACTTGTTGAAAAACGAGACCGTCTCGGCCCGGTAGTAGTCATCCACAGGCATCCACAGGCACTCTTCGATCTCCTCGTCCTGCTTCGTGATCTCGAAACTTAGCGGTTTCAGGCGACACACAAAGTAGATATCGGACCTGCCGTATCGGTACCCGTGCATGTTCCGCAGACACGCCAGAGACATGAACCGCGATGTGATTCCGGTCTCCTCGAACACCTCCCTCACAACGCCCTCTACAAGGTGCTCCCCAACATGCAGCGCACCCCCAGGCAGCTTGTAGTAGCGCCCCTGCCCAACCCTCCCCTTCTCGTGCACCACTAGCAATTCGTTGGAGTCGTTCACGACAACGCCACCGGCGCCAATGTAGTGGGACGCATACGGAGGAACGAAGGCCCGCGCCACCAACTGCAACGTCAACATCAGGTAGTCGTCCGTGGTGTGGTGATAAACGAAGCCATAATCCACCGCGATCGGGACAAGCGCTGCCCTATCTAGGGCCAGCTGGAGCCACACAACCTTGTAGCCCTGGGATCTCCATGAGGCCAGCGAGCTCACAAGCAGCCGCTGGAACTCCTCTCGCGAGTTCGTGAGAGCATCCGGGGTGATGATCACGCCGCCAAACGGATTAGTAGTGTGAGTGAATTCTGCCATGTATCTCGCCTCATAGCGCCCGGAAGGCGCTCTATTGTATGATTTTCTGGGCCTGAACCAATCGGCAGTATATGCGCGCCCGCAGGCCGGGTCAAAGAGTCGGATATTGTACAATCGATCCGGACCTGCAAAGCAGCCTAGGGGGAACACGATGGCAACAATTCTTGAACGCTACACCACCAAGTTTCAGGGCTCTTCAGAAGCCTTCGAACGTGGCAAGGCTGTAATCCCAGGCGGCGGACACCAATCGAGGGTCGTCAATCCTCACCCGGTGTTTATTGACGAGGGCAAAGGCGCCGTCAAATACGACGTGGACGGCAACGAGCTGATCGACTACATGATGGGCTTCGGGGCGCTCCTGCTCGGTCATGCCGACGCCGATGTCACCTCCGCCGTGGCCGCCCG
This sequence comes from uncultured Chloroflexota bacterium, assembly GCA_913030785.1. Lineage (GTDB taxonomy): Bacteria > Chloroflexota > Dehalococcoidia > Lucifugimonadales > CAJWER01 > CAJWER01. The sequence goes on from CAJWER010000027.1 coordinate 2,518, forward strand.
CTTGAGCAAGGGCACACACCTGGGCTCACTTTCAGAGCTTGAAATCGACTGGGCAGAGCTTGTCACGGGCCTGATCCCATCCGCCGAGCAGGTCCGCTTCACCGGCTCAGGCACCGAGTCCACACTGCTAGCCCTCCGGCTGGCCCGCGGCCACACCGGCAAAACCAAGGTCGTGAAATTCCGGGAGCACTTCCACGGATGGCACGACTATCTATCGATGGATTCGGGCATTAACACCCAGGTCGGCATCCCGGACGAGACGCTATCCACAATAGTGGTGATTGAGCCAACCCTCGACGCCCTTTCTACCCTCCTGGAGAGAGACACGAACATCGCCGCCGTGATCATGGAGCCCACAGGCGGCCACTGGGGCCAGTTCCCGCTCCAGAACCCCGGCTTCCTGGAGGGAGTACGCAAGCTCACCACCGAGCAAGGCGTCGTAATGATCATGGATGAGGTGATCTGCGGCTTCAGGTTGTCCCGCGGCGGCGCTCAGGGCCGCTTCGGCATCATGCCCGACCTGACCACCATGGCCAAGATCGTGGCTGGAGGGCTCCCAGGCGGCGCAGTCGCAGGCAAGGCAGAGATCATGGAGATGCTGGGCGAGGCTGACCCATCCAGGCGACTGGCGCACCCCGGTACCTTCAACGCCAACCCCGTATCGGCCACAGCAGGCATCACCGCCCTCCGGAAGATCGCCAACGAGCCGATCAACGACCGCGCCGATGCGATGGCTGCACGCCTCAAGTCCGGCCTCCGCGACGCCCTCAATCGCACCGAGGTCGCAGGCCAGGTCCACGGCCTCGCCTCTGTAGTTCACATCGCCCTCGGCATCGATGCGGACGATGAGGGCATCTCCACAGTGCCCCACGATGACCTGGCCAAGGCCACCGCGGGCGATCGAGCCTCCATGATCAAGCTAGCAATGCTGAACGAGGGTGTGGACATGATGGGCGGCATAGGCTTCATGGTCTCAGCCGTCCACAGTGAGAACGATATCGACCGCACAACAGAAGCCTTCGAGCGATCCCTGGTAGCCCTCCGCGAAGAACGCATCATCTGAAGTGCTGGTGCTGCGCACGCTTATGGGGACGGGTACGACGACGCCCGAACTCCAGGGCCTTGGTCGGTAGAAGGTGTGCATAGGTGCCTAGCTTCTCTGCCGGGCGCACGAGGGTGTACCCCACACAATTGATTTTCTTTTTCTTAAAAGGTGTAAGGTAAGGGTAGGGAATTGTCCTAGAAGGGTTTCCTTCGCAACCTGCTATCGGCTCGACGCCGACGGCCGGGCAACCGCCGTGTTCCCTTGATCCAAATCATCCATAGAGTGACTTGAATGACGAAGTACTGCGGTGGGGTCATTGGCCTCGGTTGGACGGGCATGCTTTACGACCTAGCGGCGCGGCCATCTTCGGCGCTCGATCAGCCCAGGTTCGACCTGCTGGACCCCGACCGGCCCACTCCCACCCTGGACACTCAGCGTGCCTTTCCGCTCCACGAGATACACACCGCCTCCGGGCTACCAACGAGCTACGCCGAGGCGATGGCGGACCGCCCCGATGTGGACCTAGTGGCCGCAGCAGACCGAGACCCTGGGCGACTTTCGGCCTTCACGGAGCGATACGGATCCAAAAGCATCTACACGGACGCCGGGGAGATGCTCCGCTTGGAAAACCTCGACCTGTAGTACGGAGGACGAAACAATGACGGTATCGAAAGTTCCCTCGTCGGAGTCCCGGCTGCGGTTCCTCTACCCAGAAGGCGGCCCAGGCCGTCAGATCAAGGCCCGCCTCAAGGCCGGAGACGTGCAGCTTGGGGGAATAGTCGACGAACATGCCAGGCCCGTGCTGGTGAAGCTGTACCACCAGGCAGGGTTCGATTTCGTCTACTTTGAGTACGAGCACGTCATGTACTCTCCCACCAGCCTGGCGGACGCCGTGGTCTCAGCTCGTGACACTGGCCTGCCCGTTATCGCCAAGACGCCCCAGCTAGAGCGCGCCGAAGTCGCAAAACTCCTGGAACTCGGCGTCTCAGGCATTCAACTACCACGCACCGAGACCAGGGAGCAGGTCGAGGAGCTACGCAGCTACCTGAAATTCCCACCGGCAGGCACCAGGGCGGTCGCTCCCGGTTACGGCAACAGCGACTACGTTCAGCCTGAGGACTGGGTCGCCTGGATGGCCGAGCAGGACAAGGAGACGACGCTCGTCGTCCACATAGAGACCCGCCTGGGCTACAAAAACATTGAGGAGATCGTCAGCACGCCGGGCGTAGACATGCTATACGTCGGCCCGGGCGACTTCTCCATCGAAATGGGCCATCCCGGCGACTACGATCACCCCGACGTCGCCGGACCCATGGCGGATATCCTCGCCGTGTGCAAGAGTCACGGCGTGCCCTTTGGCACAACGGCTTCCAGCGCGGAAGCAGCGGCGGAGTGGGTTGGGAGAGGTGCCTCTTTCTTCGAGACCGACGACGAGCGTGGACTCATACTCCGCGCGGCATCCCAGCTCGTCAGCGACTACCGGCGCCTTATCGGCTAACTGGCGACCAGCCCAACGAGACGCTCCAGAACCCGACCCAAGCGGTTCGGAAGGGAGAGGCTCATCGCGGTGGCTTGCAAAGGGAATGCCAAGCGATTATTCGAAGTATGGGTGGATAGCGCGCCTATGCGTTACTTCCACCGATCTCTACTCCTCCAGTCCCCACGAGGGCGAGAGGGCGGGAAACAAAAAGATCCGATCGACCCCTAGCCCCCCGCTCCCAGGCGCCCCGACACCGTAAAGCGCTCTGATTCCGGCTGCCGCTCCCACAGTTCCACCGCCCCTGCCATGGCCACGACACGCTCGTGGCTGACCTTCCACCGATCGTATATATCGGCGCTCTCCCACACGACCAAGCTCGAAATCTTCGACGAGTCTGACAGCGACACCAGTTCATGGCGCGAGACGAACCCCGGCGCCCGGCTCTGAGCCCGCCCATTCCTTTCCAGCAGCGCTCTGGCCTCCTCCACGCGACCGTCCTTCGCCCAGTGATGCGTCAGCACGCCTATCATGCGATGCCTACTCTGTACTGCCCTTGACCATCATAGTTAACGTCTGGGCCTTCAACTGGTTGAACTGGAAACTCAGCTTCTTGTGCGCACCGAGTTCGGCGATGGTGCCTATCACACAGAATCCAGACAAGCCGGCTAGTGAAAACCAGCTGGACCGCTTTACTTCCAATGCGCCTTGTGTAGGGCAGGGTCACTGATTAACTGGTCATCCAGACGAGACTTGAAAACGTGGCAGAATACGTAATATGATCCTAATCCACAAAGTAGCTGGGAGTGTACTCAGAACACATACTGCTGTCAACGCCACACTTGGGAACGCCTAGCTTACCTAGTGCACCAACTTAGTCCCATTGTACCCATTCCCGTACCTCCGATCCCTCAACCAGGGAGAGTACTTAGGACCACGCCCCTCACGCCTCCGAGACAGGAAATTCCGCTTGCCGTAGGGCCGCGATAGCCGTGTCGCGGCCCTCCTCCCTCACCATGATATAGTCCTTCGAGTAGGTCGATACCACCAGCACGTTCAGGTCCGCATCGGCCATCAGCCCAGTGACACGCGCCAGGAAACCCTTCGCAACAAAAGGCATCGACACCCGAATCTCCATGAGCACAAACCACTGCGTAGACTCCGAGTGCTCCGTGGCCGCCACGTTGCGCTCCTCGGTAACCACCGTAACCTCGTCCGCGTCGCGTGCCACCAGAAAGTGGTCACCGGGCCCGGCCTGTCGCGCTTTCAGATAGGCATACCGCCCCCGATGAACGACCACCTCGCTCGTGCGCACGACCTCATCAAGCCCCGATGTATCCATGCCCCGTCTCCTCACACGGCACCAGCCCAGCTCAACTAAGCGCGCTCAGAGCCATCTGGGACAGGCCAGCCAATGTCGATGATAATTTGTTTGAGTTCCGCCATCTCGGCCTCGTTCAGAGGCATCGACGGCGGCCGTGGCGGGCCCATCGGCAGCCCCATGATCTCGGAGATCCCCTTCTCCATTCTGCCCTCGCCCCCGGAGATCTTCCCGGTCCGCGCGTCAAAATCTCGCATCGGCTGAACAGTCCTCTCCCACTCGGAGTTCGCTTCTTCGTACCTACCTGCCTCCATCATGCTCCAAATGTTCAGGAAGAAAGTCGGGTACGCGTCCACGCCCTCCGACAGAAAGCCATGCCCACCCATCCTGTGGCACTCCATCGGGTTGTTCGTGTTATCGATGATATTGAAAGTGTCCTTGAGATCGAATATCTCGTCGAACTTGTACCCCTCAGGCGGCGACCACTTGATCGCAACGATGGATTCGAAGTCCTTCATCCTCCGAAATGTCTCAGGAAATATGCCGCCGAAGGTCAGCCAGTGCGTGTTGTATATCAGTATCCCCACGTCGGACCCATCGGATAGCGCGCCGAAGTAACGCACCATATCTTCCTGGCTCGGCTGGTTGAACACCGGTGGCGAGACCTGCAGCCCGATCACCCCCGCATCCTTGGCGATATGCGCGTCCTCGATCGAGCGTACCGTGTCCTTGTAGTGGATCGCACCCATTACCGGCACGCGACCCTTCGCGGCCTGGACAACCGTCTCGAGCAGACGACCCCACTCACTGTCCCTCAATTGCGGCCCCTCGCCCATAGCTGCGGCCACCTTGAGCACCGAACCTTGCCCGCGCAGCCCCCTCTCGATCCACACCTCGGTCGCCTCGGCCATTAGCCCGTAGTCGACATCGTAATTACTGTCAAAGGCAGTGGGCACCGTCGCGATCACTCCCTGTATGTGCGCTTTCGCCTGTTCACGATCCATTACAGGACACACCTCCGGTATGCATATGCGCTCGTAGCGCCCGTCCCTGAGATTGTACCGCATGCTCGTTCCAACCCATTCACTTGATTTTCGGAAAATCGTCGCTGCGATGAACTTATACACCTCTTCCGTAGTCAAATCCCTTCGTAATAGACCGCCTGTGACAGTTTGGGTACAATGGCCCCTCTTTCGACGATAACTTGCATAACAAGCTTAGACGGTGTGTAAAGATGCCCCCATCGGCACGTTCGTGGCAACGGCGGGCGCCCCGGCCGCAACGCCTTGCAACCCCGGCACATTCCAGAACACCCCCGGCCAAACATCATGTAGGGACGCACAGGTAGGAACCTTCGTGGCCGTCTCGGGCGCAGCCTCCGTGGGGCTATGCGGAGCCGGCACCTACCAGGATGGAACAGGCCAAAGCTCGTGCAAGGACGCGCAGCCCGGCCGCTTCGTCGCGACCGCAGGCGCAATCCGGCCAGACACCCTGTGCAACCGGCACTACCCAGGACTAGCCGGGACAGACGTCGTGCAACGAAGTCACCGATTCCAGTGACTCCACAGACACACCGGAGCCCACGGCTACACCAGAGCCCGTGGAACCCACGCCTACAGCAACGCCTGAACCCGAAGAGCCAACTGAAGTGGCACAGGTAGTCGAGGCGACCTCAACGCCAATGCCCACGCCTCCGCCTCCGCCCACACCGACGGCCAAGCCACAGGCCGCCGGTGTAAGTAAGCTGCTCCGCGCCGTCAGGCGACGGCGTGCCCCTTGAGGCGGGAATGCTGCTGCTCCTCGTGAGCCCGGCGGCCCTGTGGGGACACCGCAGGCGCCGATGGCCCTTCTGGAATGACGAGGAAGACAAGAACCCGTAGGATGCAAACTCTACCGTAGGGGGACCTCCGCAAAAATGCCCAGTGGTAAACGTCTGTGGATCATAGTCGCCGCCGTGATACTCGTTCCCATTGCCGGGGTCGCGTGGTGGCTCGGCTCGCCTTTGCTATTCGACGACGTCGTGAACGAGGAGTTCCCGCTGTCGTCCTCGGCCACCATCCCGGAAGACACCACCCAGGAGGAGGAGAAGGTGATGGAGGTGATCGCCCGGGTCGAGGACGAAACGGACGAGCCTATGCCGAAGGATATGGATGAAATCGGCGCACTCAAGACCGGCAGCTTCCGCGACGCTGACCGGTTCCACAAGGGCGAAGGAGAGGCGACGATTCACGTTCTGGAGGACGGCACTCGCGTGCTACGGCTCGAAGAGTTCCGTGTTACCAACGTCCCCTCGTTGCACGTCATCCTGGCAACCACAGCCGACCCGAGCAGCAGCGCGGAGGTCCTCCTGGGCGCCTATGTCGACCTCGGTCCGCTGAAAGGAAACGTTGGCAGCCAGAACTACCCCATCCCCGACGACACCGGTGGGGAATAGGGCTCGGAATATGTGTTCATCCGAAGCGGCACATGGTCCCAGCAGCAGAAACTCCCCGCCGGTGACGCCCAGCCAGGAGACAGGCTAGGAAACGCTGTGGCAATGGACTCTGGTCTGATCGTGGCCGGGCCTTTTTCGACGACGATCAAAGAATCTCATCTGGCTCGGCATACGTTTTCGCCGGGACGTCGCCCGCCTCAGTCCCAGGCGTGACAAGCTGGGATCTGATACTGATGGGGATCCCGTTCCTCGTCACGTTGGCATCGCGATCTTCCGTCAGGCGCAAGAAGACAGCCAGGGGATTGTAACAACCACAGGTCTAGTCGCTGCCCACGTCCTAGACACGAGCGACGATCGGCGCCAGCGGCCCCGGGACCTCCGAGTAGAGCACCTGGCCGGGTCCGATCGCCACCACACCCTCCTGCACGCCATCCTCTGTGTCGACAGTCACACGATCCCCCGGCATTAGCGCCTCGTCACGAGGGTCGAAGTACCGGATCGCCCCAATCGGGCTGAGCCTCACCCCTACAACACTGGTCGCCGGCTGGCCTTCAGTCTGTTCCAAGATATTCTCCATCTACATATATGGCTCTGACGAATACCGACAACCACGAAAACCGGGCTATCGTGGCCTGGGCAAGGATAAGAAAAGCTGTTCGAGGGCGAGACGTGAGTTGACATTCCGCTCCAGTAACGAGGCAGTTTCGCGAATAGCCGCTATCGCCAGAGCGATCTGATCCGTCGTCAGCTTCGCCGCCGCCGCCCGCATGATCTCCAGCCTGGAGACATGGATCATAAACTCGGGCGTACCCGCCTTTACCAGCATGAGATCTCTCCACCAGTCAACCCACATGTCCAGATCCCCACGGCCCGCGGCCCGGTCCTTGTAGAAGGCCGAAGCTATGCCGGCGGCGTGAGCAAAGCGCTCCTCGATCTCCCCGGCAACAATCTCCTCCAACTCCTCAAGCTTGCTGGACAGGTTCTCCAGTATTTTAGGGTCTGAAGCCGCTCTGAACGCCCATCCGAGCCTGCCCCTTGCGATCCGCGCAATCTGGTCTGCTAAGGGAGCCTCTACACCATGATTCCTAATCAAGGCATCCACGATGGTCGCACCGCTGACCCGTTTCAGCTCCAGCAGCTGGCACCGCGACGAGAGGGTGGGCGCCACTGCGCCAGTGTCGGAGGCGAGCAGCAGAGTCATAACCCGATCGGGGGGCTCCTCTAGGGTCTTGAGCAGACCGTTTGCCGCCTCCTCGCTCAAACGCTCCGATTCGTCGAATATCACCACCCTACTGGCTCCCTCAAATGGTGCAAGGATGATCTCTCGCTGCATCTCGCGCACCTGATCGATGGCGATCTTGACTCCCTGGTCGGCTCCCACGACCTTCACATCGGTGTGCAGGCCGCGGAAAACCCGTTCGCACTGGGTGCACTCGCCGCAGGGCCGCTCTTGCCCGGTGCAGTTGACCGCCATGGCAAGGTCCAAGGCCAGCGTCATCTTACCCAGATGACGTGGCCCAGTAATCATGTATGCGTGGGCCAGTCGCCCCTCATCGAGGCTGCGCCGGAGCAGGCCAACAGCGCTATCGTGGCCAATTGTGTTCCACATCATGAGCCTCTTCGGTCGTTACCGCTCTTCGCGTAGATCATTGCATGCAACGCGGTATCGCCCTCGATACACCCTTGCCACCAATAAACCAGAGTTTGCGCGTCACCACACTCCGCCCAACTCAGCGCGCGCAGCGCCGCCTGTAGGTGGCCAGGTTCGTTGGGGTCTCCCACAGCCTGACCTCTGACAGGGTCATGCCCAGCAGTGCCACCTTGTCGAATATATGCCGGGCCAGGCTCTCGGCGGTTGGATTCTCGTCCATCAGATACAACGGCTCGCCGCTCTCAAGTAGCATTGGCACCACCGGGTCGTTCCTCGATAGCACCATTCGATGGTCGATGTGCTCGTCGATCCACCCCTTCACCAGATCGCGCACCTCGCCAAAATCCACCACCATCCCCATCGCGTCCAGCTCCTCGGCGTCGATGTCCACCTCCAACAGCCCGTTGTGTCCATGCAAGTAGCGACACTTGCCAGAATGACCCACGAGGCGATGCCCGTAACAGAATTCTATGGACTTTGTTATACGATGGAGCGGCAAAAAATCACCTATATCTGAAGCCAGCCCAAACCCATCTTCTCACCCTATCAATTCTACCACGGGTGCTGCACACGCTTAGTGCGGCAGGTCGCGGTGCCGCCCGAACTCCACGGGTGCTGCGCGAGCCAAGTGGACGGGACGCGACGCCGCCCACCTCCACTATTGTTCCCCGGGTGTGAAGATGGGCTCCGCCCCGCTGCCGGGAGCCTGAGGGTGTCCCTCAGAAATATACATTTATGTTTTTCTTGGGGCAGTCAGGAAGCCAAGTTCGAATTACACCGCAATAATCAGGATGACTTTCGCCCCAACACAGCGCTACCATAGGAGCACGAACCAATAGGAGCACCGTTGCCCACAACCCCCCGAAAGACCTCTTCGGACGAACGCTGGAGTTTGGTGCTCGCACCGGACAAGGCGGCGGACGGCACATTCTATTATGCGGTCGCCACTACAGGGGTGTACTGCCAGACCGGCTGCGCTTCCCGGACACCTCACCGCCACAACGTCACGTTCTACGACAACGCCGAAGCGGCAGAGCCAGCAGGCTACCGTCGTTGCAACCGTTGCAAACCGGACCAGCCCGCCAGGTAGCTTCGCCTGACAAAAAATCCTAGTCGTCCACGTCCCACGCCATCAGGTCCTCGTAGCTCTCTCTCCGTCTGATTAGCCGCGGTACGCCATCCTTGACCATTATGATCGCTGGTCTGGGATTCAGGTTGTAGTTGCTGGCCATCGATGGCGCATACGCCCCCGATGCAGGTATCGCCACCAGGTCGCCAGCCTGCAGCACCGGCAGCGCGATGTCCTTGACCAGGATGTCGCCCGACTCGCAGTACTTGCCCGCCAGCGTAACCGTCTCGGCAGGCGCGTCGGACATCCGGTTGGCCACCACCGCCTCGTAGCGCGAGTCATACAGAGCAGGACGGATGTTGTCCCCCATGCCCCCGTCCAGCGATACGTACGTGCGCACCGTGGGGATATTCTTGATCGCTCCGACCGTGTAGAGGGCAACGCCGGCACGTCCCACTATGGAGCGACCCGGCTCAACGGTAAGAAGCGGCTCGCCAAACCCCAGCCTGGCACAGCTAGCCTTGGTCGCGTTGGCGATCACCTCCGCATACGAACCCACGGCCGGTGGAAGCTCATCGCGCAAGTATCCGATGGCAAATCCGCCCCCCGGGCTGAACTCCCTCAGATCGAGCCCCTCGGAGATGAACTGCGAGAGGAATGTGAGTACTGTATCAATCGCGATGGAGTATGGCTCCAGTTCGAATATCGGCGACCCCAGGTGGAAGTGGATACCGACCAGGTCCAGGTTCGGCGCCGCGATGGCCTGCCTGATAGCAGTGGTGGCGTCACCGGTCTCGATTGACAGCCCAAATTTGCTGTCGAGGATGCCGGTCGTGGTCTTCGCGTGAGTGTGCGGATCGATCCCAGGCGAAACCCGCAGCAGAATGTCCTGAGTCATGCCGCAAGCGCCGGCCAGCGCATCCAGCATCTCGATCTCCAGGAATCCGTCCACCACAACCCTGCCGATCCCCCGGTTGAGGGCCATCTCCAACTCTGCCGGGCTCTTGTTGTTGCCATGGAAGTAGATATCTTCTGCCGGAATCCCGGCTGCCAACGCCATGGCCAACTCCCCGCCGGAGACCACGTCGAGCCCGAGGCCCTCTTCATGAAGCAGCCTGGCCAGCGCCAGTCCGATGTAGGCCTTCGATGCGTAAAGCACCTTGGTGGACGGATAGCGACTACCAAACTCACGGACGAACTCGCTGCTCACCGCCCTCAAGGTGTCCTCGTCGAATACGTACAGCGGCGTGCCGAACTCCGCCACGAGATCTGTGGCGTCACACCCTCCCAGCGTCAGGTGGTCTCCCGGGCCTATGCCAGCGGTAATCGGAAAGATTTCTGCAGTGTCGAATGTCATGTTCTGCTCCCATTAAGGGGTGTGATTTTCTGACCAATATTCTATCATCCCCCGGGCAGCCGAGCTGTCTTGCTTGCAATGTCACCCCGAGCGGATGCGAAGGGTCTGGGGATGCGGGGTCCAGGCTCGGCGGCCAGGAGAAGTGGGACGCCTTACCAGGTAACTCGGCGTTCCCCCGTATGTTGCGCGGGTGCGCTACTCGTCCGCAATCCCCTCTTCCACCTCCTTCATTGCCTCCCTTATGCGTTCGAGCAACGATTCACTCAGAAATCGTCCGCCGTCCCTGTCCTTGAGGTGGTCCAAGTTGCCGAGCGCGTCGCCAAGACGTATTCGGATATCCGGCAATCGAGAGCCAATCCCACCGGGACCGCCCACCCCCAGACGCGGTAGGATCGTCGCCAGCCCTTTACCTTCCTCGTATCGAGCAGACTACCCTGCTGTACGAGCTTCACCTCGCCGTCCACCGTCACCACCAGCGTCTCGTCCTCTGTGTTGAGTCCACCCAGATTTCCGTTATGTACCATCCCAACGACTGTGTCATCGGTGATCTGGTAGTCGACGGCGCCTGAGCCGTCCTTGGTGTCCAGCGTGAACGTTCCAGCAGCTACGTCAAACTCCGAAATCGTGCCCTTGACGGCGGCAATGGTCTTGAAGCCGTCGTCAGTCTCCAGGACAACCTCGGCACGAACGAAGTTCTGCTCCAGAACACTCAACTGGTCCAGCACACCGCCAAAAAGCCCGGACAGAGGGAGCGCCACAGCCCCGATACCACCGGGACCAGTCCTGAAGTGAAGCCTCGTTGCGGAGCGTCCGGCAATATTCACACCGGAACGGTCCCATACCTCGACCGACAGTTCCAGCGTCTCGTCACCGCGTAAAACCGTGATCGACACTATGTCGCCGACAGACGTCGCCTGGATTGCATCCATCAGATCTCGTACATCGGTGACGTCGCTGTCGCCGACCGAGACAATGATGTCGCCTCCGAGCAAAGTTCCATCGGACGGGCTACCTTCGAAAACGCGAACTACCCGGACCGCTCCTGTAATGCCCAGTTCCTCAGCCGCGTCGGAGCCAATTCCATGAATGATCACGCCTATGAATGGATTGCCGTCCGAATCCTCAGGGACCACCTGCTGAGGCGCAACCGGAGGCACCGGCTCCTGTGGTATCTGCGCCGCGAGCGGCGCTACTACCTCCGACGCCGAGACCAGGCCGCTGGCATCCACTGGCTCCCCTCGCAAGGCCCCGACCGCCACCACACCCAACACCAAAGCCATAATCAGAATCCCGACGCCCAGCTTGACCATCTAGTCCCTCCTGCTGTCCTCATGAGCTAAAACGAAATGAGGCGGCGCCCGGTTAGTCGCTTTAAATGTTGGCTTGCGACAGACCGGCCACCGCCTGCTCTAGGAGGGGCCCTATGTAATAACTACGTTTCGGGAATTATGTGCGGATTCTCTGACGAGGGGAATCAGTCCGCTTCGATTTTATCCTCGGTGATGTTACCGAGCTCGTCTATGCGATATGCCATGATCAGCGGCTCTGCCTTGTTCTCCAACGACACCAGGACGTAGTACACCTCCAGGTAGCCGCTCTGAAGCGCCATCCGTACGTCGGTGTCGGAGGGGTAGGGTGGCGAGTGGGTGTGCGAATGGTAGAAGGCGACGAACTCCATCCCCTTCCGCTCCGTGTCCAGGTCTGCGTTCAGGTGCTCCTGGGGATCCATCAAGTAGGTGTATGGACTCTTAGTCGTGTTGGTTATCCGGTACAACTCCCGGACTGTCCCGTCTGTGCCCGATAGTATCCCGCAACACTCGTTCGGGTCCTCCTCCATCGAATGGGCGACCATCTCATCAGCGAACCTTTTGTCTATTCGCAGCAACAACTTTCTCCCGAATTTTAGATAACCGTTCCGGCGAACCTAGGATTTGCACTCCAGCGTGCCCTTCTCCAACGCGGCACATGCGTCAGCCACCATATCCACGGCATAGTCCAGGTCGATATCACTGGTGTTGATGACTATGTGGTACAGATCGGGGTTGTCCGGGTCGTCGATATCGAAGTACCGCTTGAAGTAGTAGGCGCGGGCAAGGTCTCGATCGATCAGCGTCTGCTCGGCCTGCTCCCGGCCTATCCGGTCGCGCTCCATGATCCCGGATATCCGGTCCTCAAGCCGCGCCACGGCCCCCACTCGCAGTACGTTGGGCATGTCGCTCAAGATGATGGACCCGCCTCGCCCGACGATCACCACGTTGCCGCTCTCGGCAAGCTGATGCATTACGCTGCGCATCGCCTCGATGTACTTCTCATCCTCCAACTCATGCCCTCTCGTGATCGTCTGCTGTGGTATCTCCTCGAACTCCTGCGTGAGGAATGCCATCGCGCCAGGGCCAAAGTAAGGGTCGCCGCCAACGCCCGTAGCGGCCGATCTATCGAGGATGCGCTGGAGCAGCCCGGAAAAGCGCTCGCCTTTCGTCGGCGGACGTTGTTCCCGTTGGTGCAACGCCTCGACTGTCGCGCCGGCGTGCCGCGCCGCGTTTGTCAGGATCAGTCGGTCCACATAGTCTGCGTCAAGTCGTTCGGCCAACTTCGGACCTAACAGCCGGCCTCCGCCTCCGGTGAGACCGCCCAGCGTGACTACGGCCATGTGCCACCTCCTTTGGATGGGTGCTAAAACCCCTGATCAGAGTCCATTGCCATTATTGACCATGAGAAACAGAGAGGAATATCGTCTTCTGAGGGGTGCCCGCAGGCTCTCAGTATAGAGGTTAGCCCGACTACTTGCCTCAGCCGCAGTCACCACGGCCTCCCGCAAGCACCTAGAGCTGTAGTAGTGCGAACAGGCCGTGGCTCCCGAGGCGCTGTCTCCCACTCAGCCCCACCAGCTCGATCAACACAGCGAAACCGGCCACTACCCCCCCGGCAGACTCCACCAGGGCTGCGCAGGCGGCCAGCGTGCCTCCGGTTGCCAGCACGTCGTCCACCACCAGCACTCGCTGTCCTGAGCCGAAGGCGTCCGCTGGAATCTCCACGGCGGACTCACCGTACTCAAGGGCATAGGACACCGACACGGTTTCCGGCGGCAGCTTGCCCGCCTTCCTGAGCAGGACAAGAGGCTTGCCCAGTCGCAAGGCCAGCGGCGCAGCCACGATGAATCCTCGCGCGTCCATCCCCGCAACGGCATCGATGGAGGCGTCGCCGTACCGCTCTGCAAAGAGGTCGATTGCAGCCCCGAAAGCTTCGGGGCTGCCCAACAGCGGCGTGATGTCCCGGAACATGATTCCCGGCTCAGGGAAGTCTGGAACATCCCTGATATAGCTTCTCAAGTCCATGGGCCAGCCCTCGGCGACCTAATCCACCAGTAGCATCTGCATCCGCGACTTCTCTTGCTCCTCAGGCGAGCGGTTGGTGAGATTGCGGCGATAGTCGCTCAGCGGCAAGAACTCGTAGACCTCTGGATTGTGGGCGATGAACGACTCCGCGTACGTTACCCTGCTGTGGATAGCCGACATGCCACCGTCGATGGCCTCTCCCAGCTTGCGCTGCTGGAGGCTATCTTCCCCATAGTGCTGAGACTTGAACTGGTTCATCGCGGCCGACTTCTTCAGGAACGTGCTGGTGATGTCGATAATCGTATTTGGAACCCTGAGGTTCAACTGCTCAAGGACGTTCGTGCGGCCAAGCTGAACATGGTAGAAGAGCTGGGCGCTCTCCCCACCGGTGTCCCCGCCAGTCGGCGCATAGGGGCTACCCGGTCGGATTGTGGAAGCCGCCTCAATGGCCAACAACGTCATCTGGGTAGCAAGGGCGTGGGCCGCCACCGTGTCATAGGGCCAGTGTGTCACGATGATGTTGGGCTGGATTTCACCGATCACGTCTGCTATGTCGTTGACCATCTGCGCGTTGGGGAGAACTACCTGGTCGTCATGGCCCAGGTACCGTACATCCGTCACCCCGAGCTCGGCCGCAGCGTTGATCAGCTCCTGCTTTCTCTCAGCAATCAGCGCATCGATGTCGGGCAGGTCGCCGCTATCCCTGTAATCGTCGATCGCCTGCAGGTGATGCGACATCCCCGTAGTGGCGGACAGGATCGTGACCCTGTCGCCCCTCTCGACGTGCCTTGCCATCGTCCCGCCTGCGTACAGGATGGCGTCCTTCGGATGGCCACCAATATTTAAAATGCTCAGTGGTTCTGTCATTTTCCTTGTGTTCCTCCAGTGGGCTCACGGATGTCTCCACCGGGAAAAATCGCCATCCCAGCGGCTGCGCCAATAATACCTGCGGCCCCCAGAGAAGTACAGGGCATAGGGACATGCCCAGACACAACCGATCCAACGCTCAAATCCGAACCTCGGCAGCTTCCAAATACGTGGATTGGCACAACGCAAGCAGGCGTGATCCCATGTGCGCCGACGAATAAGGACGGCAGGGTGGAAGCCGAAGGCACGCTGCCGGACCTTCTACGAACCTCGAAGGAGATGCAGAGGCTCTGGGCGGGCGACCTTGACCAGGAGGGATCCGACGAAGTCTGAACCCGAGCTACAACCCCAGGGCGGCGCTGTCTCGGCGGGGATCGGAACCACCCTGTAAGACACCGCTAGCCGCGTCGATCACAATCCCATGCGCAGACCCAAGCCCCATCGGGTCGCTCGTCAGAGCAACCTTGTGCCCCCGCGCCTTCAGCATATCGTGAACATCCTGCGGAATCCCCGGCTCCATCAGCATCGTCCCGAGCCCTCCGCTGAAACGGGGGGCGTCAATCGCCTGCTGCACGTCCATCCCATAGTCCAGAGCATTCATGAGCATCTGCGGGGTCGTGTTCATGATGCCGTATCCCCCGGTCGTACCCAGGCTCATGTAAAACTCGCCGTCACGGAAGACCTGAGTCGGCGCCAGCACGAAGCTGACCCGCCTACCACCCGCAACAGGATTAGGACCGCCCTCCTCGATATCGAACCACGTGCAGCCGTTATTGAGGAATATCCCAGTGTCCCCCGGCGCTATCCCACACCCGTAGAACGCCCCCAGGGTCTGGGTAATCGTGACGACATTGGAGTCGCGGTCCACCACGGCAAAGTGCGTGGTCTCCCCACGAGCACCCGAAATGTCACCCGGCTTCAACGTGCCATCGGGAAGATTGGCATGATGCCGCACGTCCGGAAGCAGCGCGGCATGCCTACGGTCGATGCGCCTCTTCTGGGCCAGGGCGTACTCCTCGGACAGGAGAGCATCCAGCGGTACGGGCACATGATCCGGGTCGCCGCCGTACGCTATTCGGTCCACTACCGCCAGCTTGATCGCCTCCACCAACAGGTGAACGCTGTCCGGCCGCATGTAGGCCAGCTCTTCCTCGCCGAATGTCTCCATCAGCTTGAGCGCCTGCAGTATCTGGAACCCGGCCGAGCCCGGTGGCGTCGTGATCACGCGATAGCCGCGATAGTCCACGCCGACAGGCTCGCCCCACTCGGCCCGGTACCCGGCCATATCCTCCTCGGTAAATAGCCCGCCTGCGTCCCGGACACCCTGCACGATGCGCCGGGCCAGTCCACCGCGGTAGAACTCGTCGACGCCGCCAGCCGCGATGGCCTTCAGCGAAGCGGCCAGCGCCGGCGCTACGATGCGCGAACCAGGGCTGGGCGCCTTCTCTGCTGCCCCAAGTACGAGCGCAGCCGAATCCGGGAATCGGAGCAATCTCGGTACCACCTCGGACATCGCAAAACTGGTTATCTGCGTGGCCGGAAATCCACTCTCGGCGTAGCCAATAGCGGGACGAAGCAGCCTTTCGAGGTCCAACGAGCCGTACCGCTCATGCAGCCCCAGCCACCCGGCGACGTTGCCCGGTATCAGCGGCGCCAGCGGCCCGACATCCTTGCTATCCTCATCGAACATCGAAGGCTCCGCCGCCAGAGGCGCGCGGCCCGAGAAGTCGAGAGACCTCGTTCGACCCTCGCTCGCGACGTAGGCCAGGGCCACTCCGATGCCGCCAACCCCCGACATGTGCGGCTCCACCACGGCAAGGGTAGAGCCTATCGTCACCGCAGCATCGAAGGCGTTGCCCCCGTCGGCCAAGACGCCGAGGCCAGCCGCCGAGGCAAGCGAGTGGGCCGATACCACCATGCCGTTGACGCCCATGGAAACGGGCCGTCCAGCGGATGGATGCCGTGCCAATTCAGTCATGCCGTCACCCCCGCTGCCATCTTGATCAGTCCCACTCCATGATCACACCCAGCGCCGACGCCGGATCCTTGTACAGCAGGTGATAGGCCTCGGGCGTCTGCTGCCAG
>CAJWER010000028.1 GCA_913030785.1 uncultured Chloroflexota bacterium
AGCGGGAAGGTTCGGGATTCGCGACGTGGAATCTAGTCAGACCGCACGCAAATAGATCGCCAAGATATGACTCCTAGCGTGGAGACCGCTCCTCCCCTAGCCACCACCCACTGCGCGGACGATCTCGACGCGGTCGCCCTCCGACAGCACAACCTGCGGCAGCTCGTCGCGTCTCAGGACCGTGCCGTTGTGGGCCACAGCGATGTGCTGCAGGTCGACGCCGAGTGAGTCTACGTACTCCCGCAGCGTGGTGGACTCCGCAACTGTCTTATCCTGACCGTTGATCTTTACTGCAATCATGGCCGCACACTCGTTTTCGCCGCCGCCCATGTTCGGCTAATTTCACCAGCCAGATCATGAGCCGCCAATCGCGGGTCGTCGCTCTCTGTGACGGCCGTGATGACAGCCACTCCGGACGCCCCCGCCTCCATCACCACACCCACATTCTCCGCCGTTACGCCACCTATGCCCAGATACGGCACGCCCACGCTCCCCGACAGCTCGTGCAGCAACTCAATCCCCTCAGGCACGCGCCCTGGATGCGAAGCCGTGGCAAAGACTGAGCCCGCTACCAGCAGGTCGGCCCCATAGTTTTCCGCGGCCACCGCGCCCTCGACATCGTGCACCGATCTGCCGACGAGCAACCAGTTCCCGGGCATGCGCCGTACCGCCTCGACAGGCAGCCCGGACTCCGGTAGCTGTACGCCATCAGCGCCAACCGCTAGCGCAACGTCTACGCGGTCGTTGACGAAGAGCAACGCGCGGCCCCGTGTGATCTCTCGAATACGCTTGGCTAGCTCAAATAATGCATCGGCCGACAGATCACGCTCCCTGAGTTGCACCATGCCCACGCCGCCCTCGACCGCCTGGGCAACCACGTCCTCTAGCGGACGTCCAGCGCACCCGAACCGGTCCGTGACCATGCAGAGTATTGGGAAGTCCAGTGGCGGAATGACTGACACTTTGTATACCCCTTTAGCTCCCTGTAGCGACACCTGCTGCTGGGCTGCTCGGGGTTGCTGCGGTTTTTCGGCCTATGCGACCTGCCAGAAAGGCCTTGCGGCCCGCCTCAACGCCCAGTTTGAACGCCTCGCCCATAAGTGCGGGATTTTCTGCCTGTGCTATGCCGGTGTTAATCAGCACTGCGGAGGCCCCTTCCTCTATAGCCTGCGCCGCCTCAGAGGGAACCCCCAGGCCCGCGTCAACGATCACCGGCACGCCGGCGCGTTCGATAATGAGCCTGATCTCGTCGATTGTCTGAATGCCCTGGCCAGTCCCTATCGCCGACCCAAGTGGCATGACCGTAGCGCAGCCAATAGCCTCCAGCCTGTCGGCTAGGACCGGGTCCGCGTGGATGTAGGGCAACACCACGTAGCCCTCGTCAACCAGCTGCTTGGCCGCTTCGAAGGTCCCCACCGGATCGGGCAGCAGCCTGGTATCGGGGATCACCTCCAGCTTGATCCAGTTGGAGCCCGTGACCTCCCTGGCCAAATGGGCTGTGAACACCGCCTCTTCCGCCGTCTTGCACCCCGCCGTGTTCGGGAGGACTGTGTACCGGGACCAGTCGAAGTAGTCCAGGATGTTCTTCTCGGTGGGGTCGTCCAGGTTCAGACGGCGGATGGCGACCGTGATGATCTCCGCGCCCGATGCCTCGATAGACGCGACCATCTCTTCCATGTTGCGGTGACGCCCGGTGCCGACCATCAACCTGGAGCCGAATTTCTTGCCCGCTATCTCAAAAGCCTGGTCCATTTGATCTTCCCCTTCCCAATTAAAAAAAGCCGCCGACTCGCGCCAGCGGCTAGATCTGCATTTTAGGCATATCCCTGCGCTGGCATTATCCAGATCAGGTAATGGCGGTCGCCCCGATTTGTCGGGGCCTCTCAGCCTGGCACGCCCAGGCTCCCAGCCCTGTCCGTCACAGCTTTAGATTACGCCACTCCAACGTACCGAGTCAACCTGGACGGCGATCGTCTTGAACACAGATGGAACATTCTTGACCCGGCAGCCGTCTGTACTGATAAGCGCCCCAAAGAGGGTCATTGATATCGGGAGGTGTCTCAACTATGATTCCGAGAATGAGCAGACTAGTCATTCCTCTTCTGATCGTGATGTCTATCGTGCTGGCCGCGTGCAGCGGCGGGTCCGACGACGAGGAATCTTTTTCAATAGGAAGCGACAGCATCTTAGCGACGGCAGACACCGCCGCTTCGAGCGGGGCCAGCGGCTTCGCCGTCAAATCTCAGGTCGAAGCCGAGATGTCCGCCGACGAGATGGCTTCAGAAGAACCTCGACCGGCATCGGCGCCCGCGGCCTTGGTTGATCGCAACGACGTAGTCACGTATGCGACGGAAGATGGCGACGACTCCTCCGGTCCCGTTGCCGAGCTTGTGACCCAGTCCCGCATCATCGTGCGCACCGCCGACATGCATATCATTGTGACCGACATCTCCGGTGCTGTTGATAGCACAGCGGACATGGCCGAGGAGTTCGGCGGGTGGGTCGTCTCATCCAACCGCAGCGCAAAGCACAGGGGCTTCGTCTCCATCCGCATCCCTGCGGATCGCCTTGAAGAGGCCATCCAGAGGCTGCGTGATTCCGCCGTCGATGTTGAGTCCGAGATAATTTCGAGCCGTGACGTAACCGATCAGTACGTAGACCTGCAGTCCCGCCTCAAGAACCAACAGGCCACTGAGGTGGCCCTGCTAAAGCTTCTCGAACGGGCGACGAAGGTCGAGGACGCCCTCCAGATTCGCGAGACTCTGAGCACGATCCAGGAGGAGGTTGAGCTACTCCTGGGCAAGATCAAGCTCATCGAAACGACCGCCGCCTTCTCGCTCCTCAACCTGAGCCTTGAGTTGGACGCGGCCGAGATGACGACCGACGCTGGTGATGACCAGGCCGCTGGCGTTGGCGAGGCGGTCAGGTTCCGCGCCTCATTTACCACGCCCGAGGGCATCGAAGACTTCGTGTACACATGGGACTTCGGTGACGGCTCCGGGCTATTCAGGAGCGACCGCACCGTCCCTACGGACGATGAGAACACCAGAGAGACCGCCACCGTCACGCACGTCTACCACGACGAGCAAGACTCCCCCTATAACGTCCATTTCGAGATCACCGGCACCGGCGATGCCGGGATAGCAGAGGGAGAGGGCGACCTCACCGTCACGATAACCAGGATTCCAACGGTTGAGGTCTTCGCGGGTAACCGCATCACCGTCGATCAGGGCGAAGAGGTAGATCTGGACGGGTCTTTCACGAGGCCTGTCGGCATAGATAACGTCAAGTATCGCTGGACCTTCGGCGACGGCTCCGACCCGGTCGAGGGCGACGTGGCCGAAGGTGTCACCAACGTCGTGGCGACGCACACTTATCCTAACCACCGGCCCTTTCCGTTCAACGCCAGGCTGACCATCACCGCAGAAAGTGATGCAGGCGACATCGAGAGCTCGGCCGTCGTTGATATCCGTGTCCTGGAGACGGAAGGCTGGGTCATAGGCGACTGGAGCCTCCAAGAACAGCTCAAGACTGCCGTGAGGTCGCTGTCCGCCGCCGGGCAATGGGGCGTCACCGGCCTGATATGGCTAGGCATCTTCAGCCCGATCATCGCCATCGTGCTGGCTCTGGGTTACCAGGCCAGGCGCCGCGCCCGCAGCGGCTAGAAGCGCAGTGCTTTCGAGGATGCATCGAGTGACAATACGGCATAATACCGGAATCTGAATACTTAGAACCAACGCAGGGGCAGGTCATGGACCTGCCCCTGCCGCGTGTGATGGAGGTTGTGAAGACGTGTCAACAGTAAGACACTTCACGGCAACGGGCTTCGTAGTACACGACGATTCGATCGCCCTCCACTGGCACTTGAAGGTGAAGGCGTGGCTCCCACCAGGGGGCCATATCGAGGAGAACGAAGACCCGGTGCAGGCTGTCCTGCGCGAGATTGAGGAAGAGTCGGGCCTCAAAGCCGCGGTGGTGCCGACCACTCCGGGCCTGTACCTGGACTACCCGTCCAGCGTGGCCCCTCCATTCACCATCATGATCGAAGACATCCACGACCCGGTGCAGGGCTATCACCAGCACATCGACATGATCTACTTCTGTCGGCTCGCCGGCCCACCGACGTTCAACGACGGCTGGCAATGGGTGTCTCGTAGCAAGCTCGAGAGCGCAGCACCTATCGTCGGCCAGGACGGCGCCGAGACCGTCCCGCCGAAGGACGTTCGTGTCCTCGGACTGCTATCCCTCAACAGTGTTTCTTCGCGTTGACTCTCGGGCAGAATCACACTAACATCTGGCCACTAAGCAACGCCCACAACCCGACTCAAGGAGGACGATCATGCCCAAGTATCTATACCAAGGATCCTACACGCAGGTCGGAGCCCAGGGCCTTCTCAAAGAGGGTGGAACCTCCCGCAAAGAAACGGTTTCCAAAATGGTCGAGTCGATGGGCGGCAGCTTAGAGGCCTTCTACTTCGCCTTCGGCGGCACCGACATCTGCGCCATTGTAGACTTGCCCGACCACGCGACCGCCGCCGCCCTGTCCATAGCCGTCGGCGCTGCCGGCACAATCAATATAACCACTACGGTCTTAATCGATCCGGAAGAGATCGACGCGGCCGCGGAGAAGACCGTCAACTACAGGCCCCCCGGCCAGTAGCCCCTCAATTGAGGCGAACGTAGTCTCCCTGGGTCTCCCAGGCTGGTCGCGAGAGCCCGTCCAGATCCCAGACAACCTCGCCGGCGCGCACCGTCATGTGGCACAGCAGGCGCTTGGTCCCCGCCATCCTGGCGCGACCTGAGTCCACAAAGCCGAATTCGCCCTCTTCCAGTTCGAACACCGCCACGTCAGCCTCGGCACCCACCGACAGCGTCCCTAACTCCGGCCGGTTGATGTTGCGCGCGGGCGCAATCGTCGACTTGGCGACTGCATCCTTTAGCGACATGCCCATGTTCATGAGCTTAGACATGGTGATCGGCATCGTCGCTCGCGGGATGAAGAAGCTGCCCTTGTGCACATCTGTAGAAATGGTATCCGGCACGTGGCCCTGCTCCATGCTGGGCACCGCCACCCGGAACCAAAAGCTACCGCCACCGTGGCCCACATCAAAGAGCACTCCGCGTTTCCTCGCCTCCCACACGTAGTCGTACACCTTCCGGTCCTCATCGATTTGAGCGTGCTGCTGCCCATACATGTGGGTGTGCATGTCGCCGGGCCGCATGTGCTCGATTATCAGTTCGCGGTAGGTGCGATCCGGGTGATTCGAGTAGTCGATCATGGCCACGGTACCCGACATCTCCCCCGCCTCCACCGCGCCGTCCACCGAGTCCCAACCTCGCCCTCTATAGTGAGCGGCCTTCACCCCTACGATCACATCCGGGTTCGCCCGAACTACTTCGGCGCATGGCTCGGGTCGCATCTCCGCCGTGTCCTGCTCCACCGGCCCCAGCATCCCGCCGCCCACAATGTTCAGCAGCACCAGCAACCGGACATTGGCCTTGTCTATGATGGTTCGCTTGAAATCGTCAAAGTTCCGGTACCCGGATCCGCCCGCGTCCACCACGGTCGTCACTCCCGCAGGGAAGGCATATTCGTCCGGGAAGGTCCAGGCGAAGTAGCCGTAGGAGTGGGTGTGTAGGTCAATCAGACCCGGTGTCACAAGGCGTCCGGACGCGTCGATTGCGGTGGCTGCCTGCGACGACGGCAGGTCACGGGCGACCGCGGCAATCTTGCCGTCCCTGATCCCGACGTCCATTTTCGAGTCCAGGCCGTTGGCCGGGTCGATCACATGGCCAGCCTTCAACAACAGGTCGTACTTCACGCGGCGCTCCTTGAAGTGCAGTTTCGGGTCGATGATACACGGCCCGAGCGGCTGTCTCAACGGCTTCGTTGACAGCCACGGAGGCCCCGACTACACTCTCACCCTACTCTGCGGCACGAATCCGTCCGCATTGAAATTCGCAACACGCCTGCCAGCCGCAGGTCTCCCTGAGGCACCCCACCGACGGGCAGTGAGGAGGTGCTGTGAAAGCACTGGTCTACCACGGCAACAAGGACCTCAGACTGGAGGCGGTTCCGGAACCGGTGCCGGCTCCTGGCGAGATCAAACTCCGCATCGACTACTGCGGTATCTGCGCCACCGACATCGAAGAGTACCTCTACGGCCCCAAGTTCATATTCGGCGACGCTCCCAACATTCTCACCGGTAAGTCCGTGCCACTGATCACCGGCCACGAGATAACCGGCACCGTAGTGGAAGCTAGTGGAGATGGCGTCGCCGAAGGCGACCGCGTTGTGCTCAATACAGTGCTGACCTGCGGTAAGTGCCACGGCTGCCTGACAGGGCAAAAGACTCAGTGCCCGAACATGGCCACAGCCGGTTTCGCACGGGACGGCGGACTGGCCGAATACATGGTCTGGCCCGCGTCCGAGGCGATCCGGCTCCCCGATGGGGTCAGCAGCGAGGAGGCGGCCCTAGTGGAGCCCGCCTCAGTGGCCCTGCACGCGATCCGGCGCTCTCGCATAATAGCCGGAGAGAGCGTGGTGATCCTGGGATGCGGCACGGTGGGGCTCCTCGCCATGCAGCAGGTGAAGGCCGCCGGTGGCCACGTTATCGCGGTGGACAGGAGGCGGATCAGCCTCGACATGGCCAGCGACCTCGGCGCCGACGCCACCCTTGACGCCCGCGACCCGGACCTTGCCGCCAAGTTGCGCGAATTTAACGACGGAGCAGGTCCGGACCTCGTGATCGACGCTGCGGGCGGCAAGGACACGCCTGCTCTTGCCATAGACTGGGCGCGGATCGGAGGCAGAGTATTGCTGGTGGCAATCTATACCGCGGTACCGAAGTTCGACTTCAACAGCCTGGTCGCAGGTGAGAAGGAGATCATCGGCTCTCTGGGTTACGAGCGGCGCGATGTCGAAGAGGTCGTGGGCATGATTGATACCGGAGACCTGCGCACTGCGCCCCTCATCACCGACAAGATCGGACTCGAAGAGATCATCGAAAAGGGCTTCGATCGCATGCTGAAACCCAAAAAGGACGTCTTTCGAATCCTGGTCTCCCCCAGTGGTGCTGCGCACACTTAGGGGGGCGAAGCTGGATTCATTCCAATAGGTGTTTTGCGCAGCAGCCGTATCTGGAACCCGATACTTGGCACAACTAAGTAGAGGCCCACTTTGAAAAACCTTGAGATCGACCGACCGATCGCCTTTCTGGACGTGGAGACAACAGGTCTCAGCGTTTCCGCGGACCGCATTGTCGAGATGAGCATTCTCAAGGTCAAGCCCGACGGGTCACAAGAGCAAAAGACTCGCCGCTTCAATCCGGGCAGGCCAATCGCCTCGCAGGCCACGGAGGTCCATGGGATCACCGATCAAGACGTGGCGGACGAGCCCGAGTTCAGACAGGTTGCTGCCGGTCTCCGTAGCTATCTAGAGGGTTGCGACATCGCAGGTTTTGGCGTCAGCAGATTCGACCTACCAGTGCTCGAAGAAGAGTTCCGGCGGGCCCGCGTCGAATTCTCCCACAAAGGCCGCCGTGTCATCGACACGATGGTGATCTACCACAGCATGGAACCCCGTGACCTATCTGCGGCCTACGCCAGATACACCGGTAAGGAGATCGAGCGGCCCCACGCTGCCGAGGACGACGTCCGGGCGGCCGCCGAGATTCTCGACGCACAGCTTGCACTGTACCCGGAACTGCCGCAAACGGCTGCCGCGCTCCACCGCTTCTGCAACCCAGACCAGGACAACTGGATAGACCCCGACGGTAGGCTCGCGTTGGACGACGGCGAAGTCACGATCAACTTCGGCCAGCACAAGGGGCAGTCTCTCAAAGAGGTGGCGGAGCTGGAGCCAGACTACCTGAAGTGGGTTCTTGACAAGGATTTCTCGAGCCAGGTACGAGCCATGGTGGCCGCTGCCCTCAATGGCGAGTTCCCATCCCCTCCCCAACCGGACGAGGTAACGCAATGAGCCGAACATTCGAGACGCTGTTCAGAGCACCCTACGCTGCCCCAAACGGGCTCCAGGCCACCGACGACGGCCTCTGGATTGTTGACCAGCTTACAGACCGCGTGGCCCTGGTCGAGATGGGCGAACCCCACGAGTTCGGTGCGACAAGGATACTAGCCGAGATATCTACCGAGTCCTCCAACAGTAGTGGTATGGCCTACGGAGGGGGCTCTCTTTGGATCGCCGCCAATGGGCCGGGCCGCCTCTGGCGCACATCCCGGGACACTGACGCACAAGACGGCGAGATCCTACGGGTCGACCCGGCTTCGGGCCGGACCGTGTCCCGGCATTCCCTGCCGGGAGGCGGCGGCACCCACGGTATCGAGTACGACCAGTACGAGGACGGCATCGTCTGGCTGACCACCCTTCACCAGGACACCATCAGCAAGGTGCGAATCTCCGACTGGACCGTGCTGCACACGATCCCCCTCACCCACGGCGGCGGACACGGCATCGTTCGGGTCGAGGACGGCATCTGGATAGCGCACCGCCAGGACCGCGTCTTCCTGAAGCTCGACCTGCAGGACGGTCACGAGATGGACCGCATCGAGAACCTCGCTCCGCTTCCCGAGGCCCACGGGCTCACGTCCTACGAAGGCGACCTAATCTACTGCGACGCATCGACCGGCTCTGTCGTCCGTATATCGGTGGGCCGCTGATCAAAGGGCATGACTCCGTCCTCTTGACCGCCGGTTGGGCCGTCCCTATAATCGGCCTATCCTGACGGAGGGCCCATTTGCGCGCGTCGCCGGTATGACCCCGCATTCCATGACATCCAAGCGCCTGGAGTTTGCAGACGACGCTGCTGCGATGGAGTACTACGCCGAGCAGGGCTGGACGGACGGCCTGCCGGTCGTTCCCCCGACGCCATCGCGAGTCGCTCGCTTCCTCGACCAGGCCGGGCGTCCTGCCTCCGCCATCATCGGCACCGAGCCCACCAAGGGACGCGTCATCACCACCGAGAAGGTGGCGATCAACGCCGTAATGGCGGGCTGTCTCCCCGAGCATCTTCCCCTGATTCTGGCTGCCGTCGAGGCTATTTGCGAACCGAAGTTCAACCTCCACGCGGTATCTGTCAGCACGATGGGAGCCGCAGTGCTCACCGTGGTCAACGGGCCCGTGGTCGGTGAGCTTGGGCTCAGGTCCGGCGTGGACCTTTTCGGGCCCGGAAACCGTGGCAACGCGACGATAGGCCGGGCGATCAGGCTGGTCATCACAAATGCCTCAGGCGCGGTGTCTGGCGAGCTGGACAAGGCGGCCCTGGGCCATCCCGGGAAGTACACCTGGTGCATCGCCGAGGCAGAGGATGCCAGCCCCTGGTCGTCCCTGCACGAGGAGAAGGGGCTCTCCACCTTCCAGAGCGCCATAACGGTGTATCCGGGCCTGTCGCCTATTCAGGTCAACCCACCGCCCACCACCAACCCGGAGTTGATCCTGGCATCCCTCGCCGACGCACTGTTCACCACCGGACCTGATCAGGACGACCTGGTAGTGGTACTGAGCCTGGAGATCGTCGGCCACCTGAAGGCCGCCGGGTGGACGAAGGACCGCGTTAAAGAGGCCCTGTATCGCGCCGGGCAGCGTACCGCCTCCGCCTGGGCAAAGGTCGGTGCTCCAGTCTCCGAAGATGACCCCGACGTACTGATAGGTACGGTGAACTCCCCGGATAGCGTCACCATAATCGTTGCGGGTGGCGAGGCCGGCGGCGGCTGCGCCGTGATTCAGCTCTGGGGCGGCGGTACGAACTCCAGGCCTGTCACAAGGGAAATCAAGATATAGCAGGCCGACGCATCGGGCGGCCTCGATGATACGGAACGAAAGATGTCATGGAGGTCATCGCATGAGCACAACGTCAATGGTAGAGGTGCTGGACCCCAGGGTCGAACCGATCCCGGAGCAGGCGATCATCGCGCCGCGTCCGTCCTCCCTCGACGGGGTCTCCATCGGGCTGCTGGCCAACGGCAAGCAGAATTCCGCGGAGCTTCTTGAGATGGTCTACGAGGTGCTCGCGGACCGCTACGATTTCAGCGTCGTAATCGCCAAGAACAAGGGTAACGCCTCGAGACCCTGCCCGGAAGACCTGCTCGACGAGCTGGCTGAGAGGTGCGACGTCGTCGTCACCTCCACTGGTGATTGAGGGTCTTGCTCGTCGTGCAGTGTGCACGACGCCATCTCCCTCGAAAAGCGAGGAATCCCCGCGGCTGTGATCTGCACTGAGCCCTTCGTCTCGAGCGCCGAAGCCATGGCAATGCTGGGCGGGATCCCGGGCTACCCCTACGTGATGCTGCCACACCCGCTGGGTAGCCTCGACCAGGACGCGTTGCGAGAGAAGGCTATTCAGGCTGCTCCGGAGGTGTTGCAGATACTGCTGGGTGGCGAGTAGGCCTGCGGTCGCCAGACTGCAAATCCGCGTCGGAACCGGCCCTCCGGGGAATGTGTCTCACAGTGTTCCATTCTGTTCCGTTCGTAGCTGTGGTGTTGAAACAAACGGTACTTTTTGGGCCCGAATGGTACATCTTTGGGGGCAAGTGATACTGAATCGGGAGCGAATGGGACATTTAGCCGGGTTGGTGATCCATGGATATCTCGCGAAATCGATAGGCAGATAAGAGAAGAGGACAGGCCGCGCGGCCTGTCCTCTTCTCTGTGGTATATATTAGCACGTATGTACGGATTTATCAAGGAATTGGGGCGAGGTGCTACGTCGGCTCAGAGTGAACGGTGGATATGTGAAGCTGCGTTCATGGTGGATTCTTCGAGCCTTGGTCGCGGCAACTACGAAAGAGAGACCCTTACCAGACCTCCTCTCCCTGGGGAGGGAGAGGAGGTCTGGTCCCTTCTCCCCACGGGCGAGAAGGCTAGGGTGAGGGGGAGCCTGGCCAGATGACGACGTCGGCCATGGTATGGCTGGATACGTCCCTAATTGTGTCGAGTGCACCGAATCTCGCGACTCCAGATGGATGGCGTCCGCGGGGCGCCCCACGGCGCGGTTGGTGTGCCGCCGAGGGTCAATTGATGGCCCTGCTATAGCGGAAAGCTGGCGTACAGTTGTCCGCCCCTACATCTGCCCGTGGCGCCGCCCACACTCGTTACGGCGTTGCGCCTCTTGGGAGGGTGCCTAGGATGCGTTGGTCGAAGGCTGCGTTGCGGTTTTCGGGGGTTACTTTGGGCCACTCTAGTTCTATGCCCTGGGCTATGCATAGGTCCTGGAATTCGGTCAGGAGCGCGGGCTTGTGGCGGACCTCGCGGGGGGTCTTGTTGTTGCGGGTGCAGTAGGCGGCCAGGAGGCCTGCGGATTCGCCTATGTTCCACTCTACTGGGTGCAGGCGGTAGGAGCCGTTGCTGATGTGGGTTGTGCCGATGTTTTTGCCGGCGGGGAGCAGGTTGTCCATGCGTTGCGGGATTAGCGCCCCCAGCGGGATCTGGAAGGGGTGGGCTGGACGGTCGATGATGCTGGTACCGCCGGAGCTTACGTGCACGTCTATGTGGTAGTTGCCGATACCCACTGTGTCCGGGAATATCTCGGCGCTGTCTCGCAGTTCTGCGTCGATGTGGTTCTGGGTTACGGTTAGTTCCGCCCTGATTCGGCGTGACTCACGGATATAGGGGGCCTTTGCCAGTCCATCGTCCGTTCCTGTGACGTCGGGGCACAGGTAGAGTCCAGGGTAGCCTATACCACCGTCTGGCCGGTCGGCCTCGGTCTGCATCCAGTATAGGAAGCTGAGGGAGAGCTGTCGTGATTCCTCAAGGTACCGGGCTGCCTCCTCTTCGGGCTTGTCGATGATGTTGGACACGAAGTAGTCGTTTTGCGGCCACACCACGAGTGTCTTCTCGTGTTCCAAGACCCCGGGAGCGTAGTAACCCTTGTAGGCGATGCGTCGCCAGTGCCAGAGGCTGTCGCGCCTGTCCTCCATTACGGACTCTTCAGGGAACAGTACGTAGGTGTCCTGCCACTTGCGGTCGCCCTCGGCGCGACCGCGAGACCATCTTAGCAGCCTGCCTTCCCACGACGGTGTCAGGTCTGGCTCGAAGTCTCTCCAGCGCTCGTACTGCGACGGCTTGTCGATGACGTGTTCGCCATCCGGGTCGTGTCCAATGGCCATGACCCAGCTCAGCGCTTGCACGTTGTCGGGCTCGGCGTCGCCCTCGCGAGCGTTGGGTTCGCCGGTCTCGGCCTGCGACTCAAACCCGCTGACGTACTCGACACCCGCCATGGGCAGCAGGTCGCCTGTTTCGGTGGCGTCGAGGATGTAGTCGGCGCCGATGGTGATCTCCTTGCCGGAGTCCATGTCCAGCAGCGTGACGGAGCGCACCCGGTCTCCCTGGGCGTCGGCGGCTACGGGCTTGTGGCGCAGCCGTACGTCGAGCAGGCCTGAGGTGCGGGAAAAGGCCAGCATCTGCTCCAGCACCGCCAGGGCCACACGGGGCTCGTGACAGAGACGGGAGACGTAGCCGTTGCCAGGATTCAGGTAGGGATCAGATCGAGCTGCATCGGTCAAAGGGTAGTTGTCCCGATAGTACTTCCGGACGCCGTTGCGGTATGCACGGAACCGTCCCGTGCAGCCAAATCGCTCGATCCAGGAGTGCTCGTCTGGTGGGACGGTCTGGGAAGTGAGCTGACCGCCTATCCAGTCCGTGGGCTCGGTCATGATTACGTGCATGCCCATGCTGGTGGCTGACATGGCCGCCGCGCAGCCTCCGGTACCACCGCCGACGATCAAGATATCGGTGTGGATGTCCGGCGAGCCAGTGGTGAATTGCGTAGATCGCATTACGGCCTCCTGTGAAGCGAAGCTCGGCGACTATGACTCATATGGTACTAGGACGCCAGGCGAAACAACTCCCAAGCCAACGTCATGGTGCTGGTGAAGAGGATGACGGCTATGACCCCTTGGCGGAAGGTGTTCTCGTCGAGCTTTTTCAAGAGCAGGCCACCGAGGCTGAAGCCGATCAGCACCGGCACCGCCACGATCAAGGTTAGTACGACCCGTTCCTTTGTGTACAGGCCAGTGACAACGTATCCGACGACGCCGGTAAACATGTTTATCAGGAAGAAGAACGACATTGAGGCTCGCAACATCTGACTAGACCAGCCACGTGCAAGCAGGTACAGGACCATCAGCGGGCCGCCTATACCGAAGGCGGCGATTATCGCGCCAACCACGAACCCCACCACAGGCCCGATCGTTTTGGATTTTCCGAAGATGGTGCCTGCGTTACTGACCACCGCGATTGCTGTGAACATGATCAGCACCAAGATGCCGATCCGGAGCAGGTTCGTGCTTACAGTACTAAGGGCAAAGACGCCGACAGGGGTGCCGACGAGCCCCGCCACCGCGATGACGGACATCTCCTTCACGGGCAGAGCACGCCGCGACTGGTAGAGCACCACCGTGAACACGGCAATCCCCATCGCGTTGGAGATGACAACAACTGTGCGCGGATCCAGTACCAGGAGCATGAATGGGGACGCGGTCATCCCCATGCCGAAGCCCGCTGTGCCGGCAATGATCGACCCGAAGAACATCGCGGTGGTCGCGACTACTATCTGTAGTATGTCTGGCAAAGGTGCCGGGCGCCCGCTAGGAGCACGATCCCCAGATCATTATGGAATGGCCTGGCCGGCCAAGACGCCGGTGCAGCGTTCGCCATCCACGGCGACTTTCCCGTTGACCAGCACGTATGGAATGCCGGCCGGATGATGCCGGGGTTCGTCGTAGGTCGCTGTGTCGATGATGCGGTCGGGATCGAAGACCACTAGGTCCGCGAAGTAGCCCTTCTCAACCCGGCCACGTCCGGTCAGCCCGAATCTTCGTGCAGGGTTGTCGGTGACCCGTTGCACCATCTGCTCGAGTGTGATCTTGGCGTAGCGCCGACGGAGCCGCCCCAGGAAGCGGGGGAAGGTGCCATAGGCTCGTGGATGTGGGGGGCCGCCCGCCTGAATCGAGTCGCTACCCACCATGTAGTCAGGCCTGGAAAGGAGCTCGATAGCGTCGCGGCTCGTCTGCCGCCAGGTGTTTACGCTATCGGGCGGGGTGAGCCAGAAGCCCACCTCTAGGTCCTCCTCGACGAGCATGTGGCACATCGTCTCGCCAAGCCCCATCCCGAGGTCGTCGGCGATATCGGCTACCGACATCCCCTCGTACTGGGGGTGGCGCGGCAGGTGGGACAGGACCGATTCGGCGATGGAACGCTTGCCCATCGACTCCAGGTGCTCGACGATGCGCGCTCGATCCCCCGGGTCTGTTAGACGATCGAGAATCTCCTCCGGTCCACCCGCGGAAGCCCAGCTCGGCAGGTTGCTGACGGCAAAGGTGCTGCCGGTGGGGTACGGGTACAGTTCAAGGGTGATGTCCAGGCCCTCGGCCTTTGCGGCGTCGATGGGCTCCATCAGTTCTGCCACCTGTCCGGCGTTGCCGGCGGCGGTGCGGGTGTGGGAGAAGTGGACCTTGACGCCAGAGCGGCGGCCGATCTCCAGCGCCTCGGGGACGCCGCCTCCACCGAAACCACGCTCCGGGTGGACGTCGCGCAGGTGGGTTACGTACACCCCGCCGGCCTTCTCGACCGGCCCGCAAAGCTCGACGATCTCCTCGGTGGTGCTCCACGAGTGCGGGTGGTATGAGAGGCCGGTCGCTAGCCCGACCGCACCCTGCTCCAAGCCCTCCTCCACAAGCCGGAGAGCGTGCTTCATGCGGTCGCCGGTCATCGGCACGTCCTGGAAGCCGCATGTCTCGAGCCTGATAGCGCCGTGGGCGACCAGGTATGCAGAGTTGATTGCCGTCTTGTTGTGGTAGTGGGACCTGAAGGCGGCGACGCTGCTCATATCGAGGCCGGCAGGCGCACGTCCCAGGATCCCGGCCAGGTATCGCCGGTAGGTCTCGTAGTTGTCTGCCGAGAGAGGGGCATACGACAGCCCGTCCTGTCCCAGTATCTCAGTCGTGATGCCTTGTCGGAGCCCTTGGGCATGCTGCGGGTTCGTAAGCAGCGAGGCGTCCGAGTGCGTGTGGCTATCGATAAATCCTGGAGAAACGCTCAGCCCCGACGCATCGATGACCCGCGCCGTCTCGGCCTGCGACAAATCCCCTATCGCTTCGATTTTGCCGTCTAAGATACCGACATCGGCAGCGTATCCTGGCTTGCCAGAGCCGTCGATTACGATCCCTCTGGTGATCACCACGTCTAACATGCACAGACCTCCTAGCGAGTAAACTGATGGCAGCAAACAGCTAGATTATGGGGGTCGGGGGCTAGGTATGCAACGGATAGCAGCTAGGGCTACGGGGCTGGCAGGTAGGTAGCGAGGATGCTGTTAGGGCTTGTAAGGCAGGGTCAGCTCTTTTTTATACTGGGACTTCTAGTTGTCGATTGTCGCTGTTTGTGGCGGGACCGTAGTTGTTCATATCCTCTGCCGTGCCCGGTTGGACCACTCGGAAAAAAGAAAAAGAGAAGAAAAGGTAATATTGATAATTCTGAGGGACACCCTCAGGCTCCCGGCCCTTCGGCTTCGCTCAGGACAGACTACGGGTCTATGCCCCTCTGCACACCACGCCAGCATCAATCTCAGAAATCAAGAACCCAAGCTCAGACCAGTGTAGCGTGGGCAGCGCTGTCTATTTGGGTTTGGCTGGGTCCACGATGCGGAGCCGGAGATCTCGGAGCTGCTCCTCTTCCACGTAGCCTGGCGCCTCGAATAGTGGGTCTGTGGCATTCTGCGTCTTGGGGAACGCGATCACGTCACGGATGTTGTCGGTGCCGAGCAGGATCATCATGAGGCGGTCTATGCCGGGGGCGATACCACCGTGGGGGGGAGCGCCGTACTCCAGCGCATCAAGTAGCTGTTTGAACCGCTGTTCGATCTCCGCGTCTGTGTAGCCAAGAACCTTGAATATACGCTCCTGGAGCGCACGCTGGTGGACTCGAATACTGCCACTGGCGCATTCAAGTCCGTTGCAAACCAGGTCGTACAGCATACCTATGACCCTGCCGGGGTCAGATTCCAGGTACTGGATGTCGTCTTCATGGGGCATGGAGAATGCATGATGCATCGCGTCCCAGCGACCTGTGTCTTCGTTATGCTCGAACAGGGGAAAGTCCACCACGAACGCGAAGGCCAACATGTCGGGATCCGCGAGTTCTAGACGGCGGCCCATCTCGTTTCGCAGTGCGCCCAGAGCGACGTTCGTCGACTTGGATGGCCCGGCCACGATCAGTATCAGGTCCCCCGCGGAAGCGCCGGTGGCCCGGGCGATCGCCTTGATCTCGTCCAGTGACAGGAACTTTGCGGCCGGGGACTTGAACTGGCCCTCAGCAAGATCGTCGATCGATCCGGCGTCCTCGTTGATCGCGATGTATACGAGACCCCGTGCTCCTCTAGATTTCGTAAATTCGGTTAGCTCGTCCAACTGCCGTCGCGGGTATCCACCCACTCCCGGCACGCTGAACCCTTTCACAATACCGCCGTCCTCGACCGCCGAGCTAAATACCTTAAATTCGGCGGCTGCTGCGATGTCCGACAGGTCTGCCATCTCGAGGCCGAATCTCAGGTCGGGCTTGTCGGTGGCGTAGCGGTCCATCGCCTCCTTGTAGGTGAGCCTCGGGAAAGGCTTCATCAGGCTTTTTTCGGGCAGCAGCGTCTCTATCATTGAGGTGTAGAGGTTCTCAATCAATTCCAGCACGTCATCCTGCTCCACGAAGCTCATTTCCAGGTCGAGCTGGGTGTGCTCTGGGACGCGGTCCGCACGTGGGTCTTCATCGCGGAAGCAGCGTGCTATCTGATAGTACTTGTCCACGCCGGCTACCATCAGCAGCTGCTTGAGCTGCTGGGGCGACTGGGGCAGCGCGTAGAATTTGCCAGGCTGCAACCGGGATGGCACCAGGTAGTCTCGTGCGCCCTCGGGGGTGCTTTTGATCAATATGGGGGTCTCGATCTCCAGAAATTCGCGATCGTCCAGGAAATTCCGGATGAACTTGACGACCTTGTGACGCAGGATCAAGATGTCGCGCATTTTGGGCCGTCGCAGGTCAATGAAGCGGTACTTCAGCCGCACAAGCTCGTCGACATCGACGTCGTCTGCGACTTCGAAGGGTGGGGTCTTTGATTCATTCAGGATACGTGCCGATTCGACGACGACCTCTATGTGGCCTGTGGGCAGCCCCGGGTTTTCGGTGCCCTCGGGACGAGCCCCTACCGTCCCCGTTACCTGGATCACCCATTCGCTTCTCAGCCGCTCGGCAATGGCATGGGCATCGGGGGCCAGCTCGGGATTGAAGACGACCTGGACTACACCTTCGCGGTCGCGCAGGTCGATGAATACGAGACCGCCGTGATCGCGCCAGCGGTGCACCCAGCCCGATAGGACGACCTTGTCACCAAGATGGTCCTGCCTCACATTGCCACATTTGATTGTCCTGAACAAGTCTGTCTCCTCGCTCTTTGGCTACCGATATGTGCTTGATGCAGCATTGGGCATACGCAAGCAATGTGCGTAATATTATGGCACCGCCCGATTATAGTGCAGCCCGCTCCGGGTGGTATAG
This sequence comes from uncultured Chloroflexota bacterium, assembly GCA_913030785.1. Lineage (GTDB taxonomy): Bacteria > Chloroflexota > Dehalococcoidia > Lucifugimonadales > CAJWER01 > CAJWER01. The sequence continues at coordinate 17,558 of CAJWER010000028.1, forward strand.
CGTGCCTGGCCCCGACACGAAAATACCCCCTCGATGAGGAGGGGGCATTCCATCGCGCCACTGTCGTCTTGCCTTCTGGCTATATGACGACGTTGCCGCGTTTTTTGTCCAGATTAACAAAGGTCTCGGTCCGTCTCACGCCGGGGACCGTACCGACCTTGGTTCGCAGGAATATGCCGAGCGCTTCCGCGGACGGGAGCGTCGCCCAGGCGAATATGTCATATGAACCGGTGGTCACGGCGACCCAGGTGACATCTGGGAGGCTCTTGATTGCATCGGCGACCACATCGACTTTGTCCGGGTCGACCTGCACGCCGAGAAGGGCCTGCGAGCTGTTTCCCATTTTGGCTGCGTCCGGGAGGGCCACCACCTGGATGTACTCTTTCTCGACAAGGTTCTTGAGCCGACGCCTGACTGTCCCCTCGCTAACCCCAACCTTCCGCGCGATTCCCGCGTTCGAGGCTCTTCCGTCCTCTCTGAGAATCGAGATTATTTTCCGATCTAGTTTGTCTGGGCCTTCCATTCTATACATTCCCTCCGCTATTAGGTATCGTCCTTTATATCATACGATTTTTACGGAATCTGTCAATGTCAACGGCGTTAGATCTGATGTTTGCTATTATATCTACTCTGAGCGCCCTATACGGTAGTGCATGCGCGTCTCTCAGTGCTACCTGACGCGAGTGACTGCCAGGTATATCCCAGCCCCCAGTCCTAACAGTTCGAATAGGGTCGGCGCGCCTCCTAATATGGCAAGGAACGCCACCAACGCGACCACCATTCCCACCACGGACGCAACGACCAGGGGCGTCCCGCGCTTGTAGTTAGTTGCCCGAGAAATTGCCTCGCCGACGAGATACCCAATACCTGCGACCGCGATCCCACCATAGAAGTCTCCGAGGAAAGGCACCGCGAAGGCCAGCACGATACCGCCGACGACGCCGACGACGATGGCGGCGCCGAATCCGCGGGCCATGTAGCCACGAGAGACCTGGTACATCGGGGGATTCGGTGCCTTGCCGTGCTCCCGGCATCGAATCCCCACGGGGGCCTGGACCATGCATTTCGGGCAGACGAGCTTTCCGCAGCGGGCGCACCTCAGGCTCGTCGGCGTATCATCGTGCTCGGCGCAGTATTTAGTTGTCTCAGCCACTGACTATTATTCCTCATGCGGGATCCGGGGAACAGCGAGAAGGTCGCCGTTCTGCATCGGTGTTTTTACCTATGGCAATGGGTGCCGCACAATCCATTCCTCTTTGGCCGATTCATCCCTGTCCCACAGAATTCGGTTCGTTAGGACCCGAAGAAGTCCAATTTCGTCCGTTTTGGGCCGCTCACAGTTCGCCATTGTTCGCTTGGTCACCATTATTAACGTTATCGCAGCCAACATCCAAACGATCTCTGTCGGTTGCCCTCTCGCCCCGGCCAGAAACGGCAGGGCCAGTGCTCCGAGTAGCGCCCATAAAGCGGTGTCCCCGCGAGCAATGCGCCCAAATAGGATCAAGATCATCCAAACC
>CAJWER010000029.1 GCA_913030785.1 uncultured Chloroflexota bacterium
CGATGCTGGGATTCGTGGGAGCGGCGCACGAGAACACCCGATGGCACAACGGCTGGGCGGGCCAGTGGGGCGGCAACTTCGACGTGCCCGAGATCACGACAGGCGCATCGGTGCACCTGCCCGTGGCTGTCCCGGGCGCGCTGTTGCACATCGGGGACATGCACGCACGCCAGGGTGACGGCGAGGTGTGCGGCGCCGGCGGCATTGAGGCAGGCGGCCGCGTACGTATCCGATGCGAGCTTGCGGAGTTGCCTTCCACAATGACCTGGCCGCGAATCACCAACGAGACACACATCATCGTGGCCGCTCAGGCCAGGCCCGCGGAAGACGCATTTAGGACCGTCCTGAAGGAAATAGTTATCTGGCTGGAGGACGACTACGGCTTTTCTCGTGGCGAGGCCTACCTGTTCCTTGGCCAGGTGCTAGAAGCGCGATGCACACAGTACGTGAACCCGACATTCACGTACCTTGCCAAAGTGGACGGCAGGTCCCTGCCGTGACTCGACACGGATGCCCGGTGGTCTAGCTAGGCAGGTTAGCCATGTTGTACAATCTGTGTCGTATTCGAACGCTGCCGAGGATGGTTTATGGGCATCGATAGCGAGGTATTCAGGGAAGGCGTCAGGCTGACGATATTTGGCCTGAGCACAGCCTTTGGCCTGTTAATACTGTTGATGGTCATGACGTGGACCCTCGGCCAGGGCGTCGGCATGCGGGAAAGGCGGGCAATACGCCATTCCGAGGCAGCCGCTACGGCTCATGAAGCCGCATCTAGGGAGAAGGCGCTCGCTGCTGTCGTGGCCGTCAGCACCCTGCTTGGCTCGAACGCAGACACCAACACGGAGGCCGCACAGTAACGCTCCTCCAGCCGAGCGTAAACACCTCGACTTAGGGACTTCAACTTGTCAGATTTCTCCGATTTCTATAACTCTACCGGCATAGTTGGCCTTGACTGGCGCGCGGGTATTATGCTCTTGCTGGGCCTTGGTTTCATATTCGTGGCCGTCGTCAAGGGCCGAGAGCCCTACGTTCTTCTTCCGATAGGCCTCGGTGTCATCATCGCCAACCTGCCTGACACCCACATGACCACCTTCGTTGCGGGGACTAGTGGAAACCAGGAATCGGGTATCTTCGGCATTGTCCTGTACTACGGCCTGACATTCTGGGACATATTGCCTCCGATTATTTTCCTAGGGCTTGGCGCGATGACCGATTTCAGCCCAGTAATTGCCAATCCCAAAACGCTGCTGCTTGGGGCAGCGGCTCAGATAGGGATCTTCGTGGCGTTCTGGGGCGCAATCGCCGTCGGTTCGTTCCTGGACATCGAGTTCACCATCGAAGAGGCGGCGGTAATTGGGATCATCGGCGGCGCCGACGGCCCGACGACCATCTTCTTGTCCGGGGTGCTCGCGCCCCAACTCCTCGGCGTCACCGCGGTGGTGGCCTACACATACATGGCCAGCGTCGTCTTCATCCAGCCACCGCTGATGAAGATGCTCACGACCAAGAGCGAGCGCGAGATCATGATGAGCGCCCCAAGGGATGTATCCCGAACGGAGAAGATCATCTTCCCGGCGATAGCGATGATCACAATAATTCTCGTGGTTCCCGGGTCCGCCCCACTCGTGTCGATGTTCATGATGGGGAACCTGTTCCGAGAGAGCGGGGTCGTGCCCAGGCTCGCCAATACGGCATCCAACGAGCTTTTGAACATCACCACCATATTCTTGATGGTCACCGTCGGTACGCAGCTCTCCGCCGATACGATGTTCAAGGTCGACACTCTGGTCATACTTGCACTAGGATTGGTGGCCTTCGCGTGCGGGACGATGGGCGGACTGCTTTTCGCCAAACTAATGAACCTAATATTGAAAGAGAAGATCAACCCGCTAATCGGATCGGCCGGGGTGTCGGCGGTACCGATGGCGGCGAGGATTTCACACCAGGTAGGACAAGAGGGCAACCCCAGAGTGTTCCTACTAGCCCATGCGATGGGCCCCAACGTAGCTGGCGTCATCGGCTCGGCCGTCGTCGCCGGCGTATTCATCTCTCTCCTGCAATAGGCTGCCAATGACAACCACGCTGCGAGTCAAAGTCGGAGAACGGTGGTACACGGTGGAAATTTCTGATCCCACTGTGGACCCCATCGTGGCCCTTGTAGACGGCGAAGAGGTCCAGGTCCACATTGCGCGGGCAGATCGATTCGCCAAGCCTGAACCTGCCGCCGTCCCCGATCCAACACCCGTTGCCCCCGCGCCGCCTCCCCCAACCCCCGCTGTCCCACCAGCTCCCGCTGCTGCCCCTGCCGCTGCCTCGGCGGGCCCAATCAAACAGTTCAAGTCGCCAATGCCCGGGGTCATTCTCTCCGTCTCAGTCCAGGTGGGCGATCAGGTGGTCACGGGAGACGAGATCTGCGTCCTGGAGGCGATGAAGATGCAGCAGATATTGCGGGCAGACTGGTCCGGAATCGTCACCAAGGTGCACGTCGGGGCCGGCCAGCAGGTGCTGGACGGCGACCCTATCGTCGACCTCTAGCGCCACAGGGAAGCTCGAGGACCAGTACCACGGGTGCCGCGTCCAAATCTACCGGGTGCGTATAGAACAGTACCCTTCTGACATCCCTTTTTGACGATTCCCTCGTCGTTCTGTCCCATTGTGTTCCACCTGCTAGCTGATGCAAGATGGTAAATGGGACTTTTTGGTTCAGAGTGGTACACGAATGGGTCGTATTTGGAACACTCAAGAAACGAAAAGGGACGGCCCTCGAAAGGTCCGTCCCACAGGGCTCCTATAGCACAATTGTTCGCTAGCGAGAATCTGGGAATTGAGCTTGGGCAGAGGGGTGCAAGACGGAGGGCGTACAACCTTACAGGCAGGATGCACATCTCAAATGTTAGACTACGATGAGCGGACGCCTAGAGGAAACAGATGAGCAACTCCCTAGAAGAAATCCAAAAACACGGCCAGTCCGTTTGGTATGACAACGTCAGCCGCGGGCTCATTGAGTCCGGTGAGCTCCAGCTCCTAATTGACCTCGGCGTGACCGGCCTGACGTCTAATCCGACGATCTTTCAGAAGGCCATCACCGGCAGCAACGACTACGACAATGCATTCGAAACCCTGGTCAGCGAGGGGAAGAATGCTGACGCGATATACGAATCCCTCGCCATCAATGACATCAAGGCCGCGGCCGACCTGTTGCGCCCGATTTACGATGCCACCGGAGGAGTGGACGGATACGCCTCCCTCGAAGTGAACCCGCACCTGGCCCACGACACCGATGGGACTGTGGTTGAGGGGATGCGGTTGTTTGAGGAGCTGGACCGCCCCAACGTGATGATAAAGGTGCCTGCAACCCCAGCGGGCATGCCTGCCATTCGCCGCCTCATTGGTAAGGGCATAAACGTCAACGTGACACTTCTATTCTCTCTAGTGGCATACCGGGACGCGCGACAGGCGTATATAGCTGGGCTCGAGGATCTGAAGGGGACGGGTGGAGACCTCGCGCGTGTCGCTTCGGTCGCCTCGTTCTTCGTGAGCCGCGTGGACACGGTCGTCGACTCGCTATTGGGCGACAAGGAACCTGGGCTGGAGGGACGTGCTGCAATCGCCAATGCCAGGCTTGCGTATCGCGACTTCCAGCGGGAGTTCCACACTGATCGATTTGAGGCGCTGCGGGAGGCCGGAGCGCGTGTTCAACGGCCACTGTGGGCAAGCACGGGCGTGAAGAACCCGGCGTATAGTGATGTCCTGTACGTTGAGTCGCTAATCGGCGAGTACACCGTCAACACGATGCCCGAGGCAACGTTGCTCGCATTCGTGGATCACGGAAAAGCCGACGACACAATCGTTAGTGACGTCGACGGCGCCGCGCAATTGCTCGACGACGTGGCGGCGATTGGCGTGAGCATGCACGAGGTCACTGCGGGGCTGCTGTCCAATGGCGTAAGGCTATTCTCCGACTCCTTCGACGAGCTAATGGCCGACATCGAAAGCAAGCGCGGGGTGCTGGCTCAGGCCTGACCATAGGGCCGACGAGAGTGCGAGTCACAGATCCGCCCCTACGACTGGCCACCGCACGCTACGAGTATGAGGTCCAGGAGCATCGAGGTGATCCCGGAGGCGTACCAGCGGCTGCAGCAGGACGCTCTTGAGGGACACGCGGCTCTGTTCATTCGCAGCGACTAGATCGAGGAGGCGTGGCGCATCGTCGACCTGCTGATCGGGGCGTGGCAGGGTCCGTCGAACGATTCACCTCTGTACGAGTATGAGTCCGAAACTCAGGGCCCGGCTGTGGCTGACGAGTTGTTGGCGTAGGACGGCCGGGCCTGATTGACCGGCCACAAGGCCCACTCCAAGGGGGATAGCGCCAAATGACTGGAAACGAAAGCAAGTCAGCCCGGATGGAGCGTCTCATACGGACCTACTTCGAGGGTTGCAACGAGGCGAACTTCGAGAAGATGACGTCTTGCCTCACACCCGACGCCATCCACTACTTCCCACCCGACATGTACGACGGACCGTGGTATGGCGGGGCGACCATCGCTAGGGGATGGCAGGCCGCGGTCGAGAAGCTCGGCTCCTATTGGGTCATCGACAGGCTGATCACGGATGCCGAGCGTGGCGAGGCTGTGATCGAATGGAGCCACTACAAGACGAAGCTGGGCGTGACCCTGCGAGGTGCTGAGTGGTACGAGTTCGATGACGAGACTGGACTCATCTGTGAGCTACGCGCCTATTATTCATCGCCTCAGGACAAGAGCCTGCAAAGGCTGGAGTTGGGCGGCATGGACTATGAGGGCCGCGGCTACTCCACTCGCCCGCCGTCGGGAGCCCGGGGCTAGATGGGGTCACCTGGACAGACCGTAGCACGACATCCCCGCCCCGAACAGGTCACAGGCCTGCCCCTAGTCCCCGGCGGCGCGTATTTTCATGCAGGGCGCGGGTCTGCGACCCGCCCTCCTCCTGTCCGACGCGCACCCCCCGCCAACTAGGCCGAAACTGGTGGGCGTCGAGCTGCCCAGGGGCGGGCTTCCTCGAGCTGGGCCGCCAGGCGGAACAGGGTTGCCTCGTCGCCGAAGCGCGCAAGGAAGTGTGCGCCGACCGGAAGGCCGTCTTCGGTCCAGTACAGTGGTACGGACATGGCAGGGTTTCCGATGGCGTTGGCGATGTAGGTGTATGGGGAGAAGGAGGCCACGCGCCGGCGGAGCTCGAAGGGGTCGCCTTCGGAGAACGCGAATGTCCCTAGCGGGACCGGGGGCTGCCCCATTGTGGGGGTCAGCCACATGTCGTACTCGGCAAAGAAGCCAGCGATGTCTCGACTGGCACGCTGCATATCCTCCACCGCCGTCAGGTACTCCGGGCCGCTGATGTTCATGGCGCGGTTCCTGTAGGCCCATACGAAGGGCTCGAACTGCTCCTGGACGGGTTCTTTGCCCAGGCGACGGGCCCACCCGTCGATGCCCCAGGCGACTCCTGTTGCGAGGGCCTTGGTCACCGCCAGCCAGGTCCACTCGGCGTCGTAGTCGGGGGACGCCTCGACAACCTCGTGTCCAAGATCAGAGCAGAGGGCGGCGGCGTCGCGAACAGCCTGGAGGCAGTCGGGGTCTAGTTCGGTGCCCAGGGGGGTCGTGTCGCTGAACGCGATGCGCAGGCGACCAGGATCTGCGCCGACCTCCTCCGCGAATGGACGAAGCCGCGGTGGAGCCGGGTACGGATCGCCCAGTGCGGGCCCAGATGTGGCGTCCAGCAGTGCCGCAGAATCGCGAACCGATCTGGTGAGCGCGTGTTCGCTAACCATGCCGGACATCAGGTCACCATAGTGCGGGCCAAGTGGGTTGCGTCCGCGCGTCGGCCTGAGCCCGAAGACGCCGCAGCACGACGCCGGTATGCGTATCGAGCCCCCGGCATCGTTGCCGTGGGCCATCGGTACCACACCCGCCGCCACAGCAGCCGCAGAGCCGCCGCTGGACCCACCTGGCGTACGAGATGTATCCCAGGGGTTGCGGGTCGGGCCAAAACGACTGGGCTCAGTGGTGACTCCGATAGCGAACTCCGGGGTGTTTGTTTTGCCGAATACGATCAGACCAGCGGCCTTGTACCTGGTAACCAGCTCGGAATCCAGGTCGGGCACAAACTCGCCAAGGAACTCGCTGCCCTCGGTAAACCGCACTCCTGCATACTCCGCAAGGAACTCCTTAAGCAGGAAGGGTACGCCGGTGAATGGGCCGACCGGAATCGGGACCGACGCCGCTTTCAGGGCGAGATCGTACATCGGAGTGACCACGGCATTTATGGTCGGGTTCACAAGTTCCAGCCGCTCGATGGCGATGTCCACCAGCTCAATCGGCTGCACGTCACCACGCGCCACCAATTCCGCCTGTCCAGTGGCGTCTAAAGCCGCAATATCGTCGAATCTACGCATGTATGAGAATCCTCCAGAGGGGTGTATCGACGGCCCGGGCATGGTATTTAGGACAGCTTTGTATGTCAACAGGTCAAAAGGGGTTGACAAGAACCGTTGTTCTGTTCTAGTCTTGTTCTAAGACATGGACCAACGTCAGGAGACGACGATGGAAAACGCCCCAAACATGGCTCGATTTCAACTCGATATGCCGGGAATGCCTCCGCTTCGCCGCCTCCGGGCCAACGCTAGTACCGCCAATCTAGGTCCTGGAACGCAGGTGAAGTATATCGGGGCCGTCGATGGCGGCCCTCGCTATGGGGCCACCGGGTTCGTGAAGCGCACCGGCTCCGGACGGGCCTACGTCGACATGGGCAGGTCGGGCCGGTGGCATATCCCGTTCTACCTACTGTTCGTCGCCCCTGGCTCTACATCGACGCTCACTTCTAGGGCCGCATAGGGCCTCAGACTCCCGCTCCTAGTATTCACCCACTCTCAAGGAGACTTGCATTGAACAACAACGCTGCACCCGTGCGCATTCGTGTAATTGGAGTCGGAGGCGCAGGAGGGAATGCGATTTACCGGATTGCTGCACGGAATCTTCTTGGACTGGAATTGCTCGCCCTGAACACCGACGTGCAAGCCCTGGGACGCATGCCTGCGGTCCACACCTTCGCGATTGGCCCCTCTACAACCAGGGGAATGGGCTCAGGCGGAGATCCGACCGTGGGTCGCAAGGCAATTCGTGAGAGCCTTGAGCAGGTCGGACAGCTAGTCAAGGACGCCGATCTGGTCTTCATCGCCGCCGGGATGGGCGGGGGTACCGGCACTGGCGCTGCCCCGTTGGTCGCCGACCTGGCACGCAAGAGCGGTGCTCTCACTGTTGGCGTGGTCACAAGCCCGTTTACATTCGAGGGCAAAGGGCGCACTGAATTGGCGAGAGAAGGACTCCGTGCGTTGAGTCAAAAGGTCGATACAATCATTACGGTCGACAACAATCGCCTGCTATCGTCTCTTGAGGGGGAGCCTTCATTAGACGCGGCCTTTCGGATGGCAGATGAGGTGCTGAGGCAGGGGGTCGAGGGGATAGCTGAGATCGTCTCCGTGCCAGGGCTGATCAACGTCGATTTTGCCGACGTTCGGTCTCTGATGGCAGGTGGCGGTCCAACGTTCATGGCCATCGGTGAGGGCAAAGGCAAGTCCGCCGCTGACGATGCTATCGAGTCCGCGCTCTCCAACCCGCTGTTCGACACTCCCCTACACGGTTGCAGCGGACTATTGCTCAACGTGAAGGGTGGTAAGGATCTGACGCTTGCTCAGGTGCATAGGATCGCGGGTGTGGTCAGGGATGCATCTCACTCCGACGCAGAGGTACTGCTAGGGGTGGTCAACGACAAGCGTTGGAAGAAGCGGGTGACAGTGACACTGGTGGCGACGGGCATCCGTCCTGACGAGGCGCGCCCAGAGGAATCGGACGCCCTGAGCCTCGAAGCGATACTGGCGGGGCCCGGCTCAAACGGTCACTCGCTTCAGTCGGAACTTGCTACGCGGAAGTTATTTTAGTGAGCCACGTCCGCCTAACCTAAGAAACCGTTTTGTGCCTGCTCCGTTATGACCTTGGCCACCAGTTCAGGACGCTGAATCGGCACGTCGTGGACGCTGTCTTCCAGCCACACCGTTCTGCTCACAGGCAGCAGGCGGCTGGCGCGCTCGACTGCCTTCTCACGGCCGAATCGCCGCTCCGCCACAGCCTCGTCGCCGTCCTGTCGCGCTGGCATCAGCAGAACCGGACAATTGACCAGGCCCATGCTCCGAGAGGGCTTGTGGTCCCACATCGCCTCAATGATCCGCATGTGGTTTTCACGCGTGAGTTTTGGGCGTATGGTGCCATCGTCGACGACGTCGAAGTTGGCCTGCAGGAAGTCTGCTATCTCGGAGGCCGTTCCCCGTCCGTTGGGCAGGTAATCCTTTGCCATGTCAAGCAGCTGTTCCATCGTGAGGTGGGTCATATCCGGTGGGGCAAGGTCCACTCTTGCCTTCTCAAGAGACATCTCGGGTATGGCGGACAGTTCGATCAGTCCGCCGTCCACCAGGCACAATGCCCGTGGCACCGAGGGGTGACGAGTCGCTAGCTCGAGAGCGACGTTGCCTCCCCAGGAGTGCCCCACGATTAGGGGCCGCTCGACGCCGATAACTTGCAGAAAGCCCAGCAGATCGTCGGCTATGGTGGCAAAATCATATCCGCTGTCGGGCTTGTCGGTGCTGCCATGGCCCCTCTGATCCAGGGCCAGGACTGTGAAATTGCGAGTCAGGAGTGGTGCTGCGAGGTCCCAAAAGCGGCAATTTGACGCAAGGCCGTGTAGCAGCACTACCAGGTCTCCGGACCCGCCCCAATCACGATAGTGCATGCGAAGGTCGTTAACGACGACGTGATTGTCGGTTGGGTGTTGGTTCACTGACGTAGTCCGAGACGGCTGTGAGTCGCCACCCTGGATTCCAACATTGTCTGATCAATCCGTTGGTTAGTAGGTGTCATTCTTGGGCATCGAGGGGGTTCCTGACTCCGCAGATATTCTTCGATCTCGGCAATCATCGCTTTACCACTTGGCATTTCTTCAGATTCCAGGCTTGCGACATCATATCGCTGTTCTAGTTTTTTCACGTACACTTTGACGTCTGATTGCTTGGCGATAGCCTTGTTGACCTTGGACACATACCCCTCGGCTCACTCCTGGAACTCGGTCATTGGCACATCAAAGTCGCACAGGCTCTTGAGCCGTTCCAGCAGAGCGTAAGCCACCTTCAGCTTGGGTGTAGTGTTTACGTAGTGCGGGCTGTGGCCCCAGATGCTCGCCTGGGCAAGTCCACTCTTGGTGCAGGCGTCCATGACCGCCGTGTGGATGCCCGTCGGACCCTGGTATCCAGAGTTTCGGACGCCTAGCCACTGGACTTTTTGCTCCAACTCAGGAGAGCTGGCACGACCAGTGAGGAGAGTGTCTCGAGTATTGGGCACCGCGTCTAGTAGCGCTCCGAGGGACACCACGAGCTGAACTCCACTCTGTTCCGCAACGCCAATCATCAATATCGAGAACGCTCGTCATTTCAGGTTCGGCCCGGTGTCAACAAAAAGTAGCAAGTTGCGGGACGGATCGTCGTCAGTGTAGTAGTAGAATTCGTTGGCAGACCAACGGATGACCCGCTCGCCCTCTTCATTGATAAGTGTCTCGGGTCGAACCGAGGTGAAGTCAAAGAATTCTTCCGGATCGATTTCCGCGAACGTGGTCCCAGGCAGATTATCAACCAGGTGGCGCACGGCGCCCGTCGCTGAGTCCGAGGCATAAGACCAGCCGGCGAACGCCACGATCATCGTCGGGAGCTCTTGCGAAGGCTGTTCGTGGACGATCAGATCGTCGATACCGAGCACCTCAAAACGTAAATGGAATTCGGGGACACCGATCGTCAGTCTGTTAAGTCTACCAACCCGGCGCCTGTTCCCTATGGTCGCCGGGCTGAAACTACCGTTCGGCGAGCATGTCATAGGCCAGGGATACCATTGCCCTGGTACCGCTGACCAGGCTCCGGATGCCAATCGATTCGTCGGTGCCATGGATCTTCTCTTCGAGGGGGTCGTCATCGGGGTGTCTGCCCGAAAATCCGTATGTATCGATGCCAAGCTGGCGTGTAAACCGTGAATCGGTGAACCCCGTCGACACCCCCGGCACCCACCGGATATCGTCGCGCCCGAGCGCCATCGACATCGCATTCTTGATGCGATCCACGAACCCGGTCTCGAACGGGGAGGAATTGGCCACAGCCATGAAATCAAGGTTTAGTTCAGTATCCGGTACCCCTTCCATGATGCCTGCCAATTGCTCTCTTATGTACGTTTCATCCTGGTGCGGAAGCGAGCGAATGTCACAGGTCAGGCCAATTGATTCGGGCACGCTATTGGACTTTACGCCGCCTTGCACCATCGTCGGCGTGACGGTCATCCGAGACAGGGCTCTGAGCACGGATGCCAGATCAGGGTTGTCCGGCTCCACCTCCACGAGGATGTCCTCGATATTGTCGGGAGACGGCTTGTGCTCGATGGCGAAGGTGGACAGGTGCTGGAACATCTCCAGAGAAGTGTCCCGGTCTGGTTCATATGCACCAATACGGCGAATTAGCTCGGCAAGACGGTAGGAGGCGTTGGTGCCCTGCCAGGGCACGGAGGCGTGGGCGCTGGTCCCCTTCACCGTGAACTCAGCCTGCAGACGACCCTTCTCGCCGACGCCAAGGACATACGCCAGTCCACCAGCGGCTGCCATCGGCGTGCCACCACCCTCGTTAACGGCGTAGGGTGCTTTGATTTTTTCCGGGTGGTGCTCGGCGAGCCATCCGAAGCCATACCTGCCGCCGTGCTCCTCGTCCGCGCCGGAGGCCAACACGAGTGATTTGTGCAGGCGCACGCCGTTGCGACGGAGGATTCGCATGGCCATCAGCTGCGCCGTCAGCAGCGCCTTGCAGTCTGAGGAGCCTCTGCCGTATATCCGTCCACCGGAGATCGTCGCCGCAAATGGAGGAAATTTCCATTTGCTCTCATCCTCGACCGGAACCACATCGGTATGGGACATGAACATGAGACCAGCTTCGCCGGAGGAGCCCTCGAGTCTGGCTATCAGGTTGCCGCGCCCTGGCACGCGCTCTAGGATCTCGCTCTGTATGCAATCTTCGGCAAGCCAGTCTCGCGCCAACTCGCATACGGGCGTCTCGTTGCCTGTGGGCATGAGGCCCGAATTGACGGAAGGTATACGGACCAGAGCTTGCTCCAATTCCAGTATCTCATCCCGAGCGGAGTCAGTCTGATCCAGCAGGTCGTCTATGAGTGCCACGGCTACCTCTGTTTGGTGTCGTCGGGGACTGTGTCACCCTCACACACCCCGCCCTGCGGCGGGCTCAGAACGGGCGACGGGGCTATGCCCCTCCGCACACGTTCTTCAGCAGGCCATCAGCAGCGCGGCGATCGTCTTGGAATCACGTATCTCGCCCGCCTCGATCATCTCGCGTATTCGTGATACCGGAACGCGCACAACTGTGATGTCCTCATCCTCGTCAGATTCGAGCCTGCTTGGCTCAAGACCGGTCGCAACAAATGCATACATCAACTCGTCACTGAATCCAGGAGCGGTCCAGAAGCTCCCGAGGGAGCGCATTTCCCGGGCTCGATAGCCGATCTCCTCCTGCAACTCACGATCTGCGCACTGCTCGGGGGTTTCCGACACTTCGATGATGCCCGCCGGCACCTCGAGCAGCTGTTCGCCAACTGGATATCGGAACTGGCTGACGAGAATCACTTCCCCGTTGTCGTCAAACGGAACGATCGCAACAGCTGGGCGGTGTTCGACGACTTCACGTACCGCCTTAACGCCGTTGGGCAGTGAAACGGCGTCGACCCTGACGGTAACGATCTTGCCTTCGAACACGGTCTCGGTGGACAGACGGGTTTCGGTATTCATTCTGTAGCCGCTTTACTGGCCCGGTGGTGGCGGCACCTGCCGCCCACTCACCCCGAGTCGCTGGGCAAGACTCCCGTAGAACGCCTCTGGGGGCTCACGCCTGAGGAATTTCGCCGTGTAGGGACTCTTGCGAACCTGTACTATGTCGTCCGGGTTAACGATGGTGTCTGTGAACCCATCGGCGCTGAGCACGGCTGTGTGGCCGCCGTCAACCTTCAACTCGATTATCGATTTTTCGGACACAACTATGCCGGTCTGGAAGCTCATGTGGGCTGCCACGGGCTGAATCAGCATTTCCCGGGCCTCGGGGTGAAGGATCGTTCCACCAGCCGAAAGGGCGTAACCGGTGCTCCCGGTTGCCGTAGCCGCGATCAATCCATCCGCCCTGTAGGTCGTAAGCAGTACGCCGTCAATTCTGGTGTCGATATCAAGCAGCCTGGCGACCCTGCCACGCGTGAGCACAACGTCGTTCAGCGCGTGGACTACGACCCGCGGCTCTCGGCTGCCGGCGGTAACCACCGATGCCTGCAGCATCATCCGTCTCTCGATTCGCGGTGTGTCGTCCAGATATCCGCTCAAGGAGCTTTCCGCTTCGTCCATCGACAGCTCCGTCATGAACCCCACACGGCCCAGGTTTATGCCGAGTATAGGCACATCGTAGGGGGCAACTACACGCGCGGCGCGAAGGATGGTCCCATCGCCACCGGCGGTTATCAGTACGCGGGTGCGCACGAGCGTTTCCTCGGTCACGCCAAGCTCCTCTGTCGAGGCTACCCACGACGTATTACGAAGTTTGAGTGCGTCTAGGAGGCGCTCCACAACTTCGGAGGCCTTGGGCACGTTGGGGTTGTAGGCGAATCCGACCAAGTCTTTAGTGTTCATATCAGTGGCTGTCACCGGCATTGTGATTGGACAAGTCGCGCCGCAGGGCATCGAAAGTGTAGCAGCGACGTTGAATCACGGTCAACGAGGCTATCGTGGGACCGTTTCCCGCCTAGAACAAGATCTCCGCGGCGTTACGGGCGAACTCCATGAGCGGTCGGGGGTACAGGCCGAGAATCAGTACGCCCAAGATGGTGGCGAACATGGCCAGGCGAACCGCGAGGCCGGACGACACTGGTTCATCGGATATCGGTTCAGACAGGTACATTACCTTGATGACTCGGACATAGTAGTAGGCGGACAGGACGCTGTTGATCCCGCCTACCACGGCCAGCCAGGCCAGATCGCTGTTCACGGCCGATCCGAATATATATATCTTGGCCATGAACCCGACGGTTGGCGGGACGCCGGTCAACGACACCATGGCGAATGCAAGCACAGCTGCCGGGAACGGCGCCCTCCGACCCATACCTGCGTAGTCTTGAATCCTGTCGCTTTCGATGCGATTGGATATGGCGATCACGGCGGAGAAGGCCGCAAGGTTCATCAGGGCATAGCCGCCCAGATAGAAAAGCACGCCCGACGGGCCAAAGGCGGGCTGGTCCGACGCCGTGCGAGAGGCAGCTGCGGCAATGCCCACCATGATGTATCCAGCATGCGCGACCGTGCTATATGCGAGCATCCGCTTGATATTGGTCTGGGGAATGGCAACCAGGTTGCCGATCGACATGGACAGCGCCGCGAGGATCGCGAAGAGTGCGCTCCACTCGATACTGAGGGCATCCAGAGGAAAGGCTTCGTAGAACACCCGCAGTACCACCGCGAATCCCGCAGCCTTGCTGGCCACGGACAGGAAAGCCGTCACCGGGGTTGGCGCGCCTTCATAGACATCTGGAACCCACATCTGGAACGGAAATGCGGTGATTTTGAACCCAAATCCAGCGATGATCAGAATACTTCCGAGCGCAAGGGCGTAGGCCCCGAACGGCTCCTCGCCACTCAGGGGTATTTCCGCGATCCGTGTTGCGATCTCGCTGAGTACCGTGGTGCCTGTGAAGCCGTACACCAGCACCATGCCGTACAAGAGCAGCGCGGAACTGACTCCGCTCAGGACCAGGAATTTCAGCCCGGATTCGGAGGACCTGCCGTCTCGGAGGAACGCAGCCAGTGCGGCGATCGGCAGGGCTGTCAGCTCGAGGGCAATGTAGAGCGTGATGAGCTCTGTAGTGGAGGAGAGCAACATCATGCCCGACAGAGCAAACAGGATGAGAGCGTAGTATTCGCCCTGGAATTGCGGGAGTCTGCGCACATAGTCGGAGGAGATCAGCAGGACGATAGCCGTCATTGCCAGCAGCAAAAACTTGAAGTATAGGCTGAATTTGTCGACTACCAGGGTGGTAGCCAGGATGCCGTCGTTCTCGACCGACGCCGCACCATCCAGCCCGGAGAACCACAGGGAGAGGCTCAGGCCCAACGGCACAGCCAGCCCAACGATCGCGACTGCGGCAAGGTATCCTTTTTTTATTACAACCAGGTCGAGAAGCAGCACGATAACAGCGAGAGCTGCGACGCTGATTTCCGGGGAGAGCAGGTATATGTCGTGGCTAGTCATGATTGGCCTATCTCAGGACCAGCAAGGTTTGGTCTTGTGCGGCCTGTATCGCCTGCACGATCGGGTCCACACCCAAGGTAAATGCGTCCGAGATAAACGCCGGGTAGATGCCGACCGAGATGATCGCCACCACCAGCACGAGGAGCGGAACCATCTCAAGGACGGTGGCGTCCCTGATACTGTCAAAACGCTCTTTGGACGGGCCGAACAGTGTGCGTTGGATCATCCACAAAATGTAGCCCGCGGTGATAACGATACCGAAGGCCGCTGCTCCAGTGAGCCAGCTATAGACGGGGAACGCGCCCAGGAACACCAGGATTTCCGATACGAAGCCACTGGTGCCCGGTAGTCCAAGCGACGCAAGCCCCGTCAGCAAGAACACCGCCGCGATGACCGGCATCCGTGTGGCCAGACCGCCGAGATCGGGTATGTAGCGCGTGTGAGCTTTTTCGTACATCAGTCCAACGACCAGGAACATCAGCCCGGCTATCGTGCCGTGGGTGAACATCTGCAGCGCCGCACCGGAGAGTCCCACGGGCGACACCACGCCGGCTACCCCCGCAACGGAGGATATGCCGATGAGTACGAAGCCCATGTGGCTGACACTGCTAAATGCGATCAGTCTCTTCAGGTCGGTCTGTCGCAGTGTCACAAATGCGCCGTACAGGACGTTGATGACGCCAAACAGTCCTATGGCGAAGGCCGCGGTGACTATCACCTCGGGGAACATGCCGGCCGAGATACGGATCATCCCGTAGCCACCCATCTTCAGCAGGACTCCGGCCAGCATTACGCTTACTGCTGTTGGTGCGTCTGTGTGGGCGTCAGGGAGCCAGGTGTGCAGAGGCCACACCGGCAGTTTGACCGCGAAGGCGATGATGAGCAGGGTAAAGATCATCCCTGCCGGCACGATCAGTTCGCCCGCAATCCTCGCCGCGGCGATTTTGTCCGGTAGCTCCGTCATGTCGAAGGTGCCGGTCGAGAAGAACAGTGCCAGTATCCCCACAAGCATGAACGCGCTTCCGAGGAAGGTGAAGATCAGGAATTTCATGGCCGAGTACTCTCGGCGACCGCTTCCCCAGATAGATATCAGGAAGAACATCGGGAGCAGCTCGAGTTCCCAGAAAATGAAGAAGAGCAGGAAGTCGAGGGACACGAACACGCCCATCACAGCCGTCTGTAGCAACAGCAGCCATACGAAGTACTCGCGTACCCGGTGCTTGATGCCCCAGGAAGCGAAGACGGCGGCCATCCCAAGTAGACCCGTCAACAGCACCAATGGAGCGCTGAGCCCATCGACGCCGAGGAAGTACTGCACCCGGAACGATTCGAAGGGTATCCAGTTCTCCGCTTTATCTACGAGTTGGAACGCGCTGTTGCCCAGATCGAATTTGATGAAAATGACGATGCTGAGCGCGAGTTCGGCGAGCGAAACTGCTCCCGCAACGTAGCGCACGTTGCGATCTCCCCTCACCACCGTGGCAATGAGAAGCGCACCCACCATTGGCAGGAATACCGCCGCTGTCAACCATCCCGAAAACACTAGCGCACTCTCCGCTTAGCTATTCATGTCCGGACCGAACACGGTCGGTCTATCACTGTTACCGAAAGAAGAAAAACACCGCGACTATGGCAAGCACACCCAGTGACCCTACAACTCCGTAGCCCTGTACCTGTCCTGTCTGCGCGTGAGCCATTATTCCACCGACGTTGCGGCCCAGGTAGCCCACCGTGCGGGCGAACCCGTCCACGATAGCCTTGTCGGCCCAGTCGAGGAAGCCAGCTATCCACCCATAGAAGGCCTTGCGGGTGACATAATTTTCATAGAACTCGTCAAAGTAGTATTTATTCAAAAGCAATGTTTGGAACGGGCGCAAGGCGTCTCCCATGCGCTTCGACGATTCACGGCGAGCCGAGTACATGACATAGGCCAAGGCGATGCCGGCCAGCGCCAACGCGCTGGAGACGGCTGCGATGGCAAAGTTGAAGTGTGGTGTCTCGACTTCGACGAGGCCTTGCCCGAGGAATTCAGACAGCCAGTGGATCGGTATCATGCCGAGGTCCACTGTTGGGTTTACCAGGAATCCTGCTACAACCGCGGCGAAAGCGAGCACCAACAAGGGGACGACCATCACCGCGGGTGAGTCGGCAAGATGGACCTCACCGTCGCCGTGGGCCTCGGCCTCGGGGTCGGCCTCGGCGCCACCGCGAAACTCTCCGCCAAATGTCATGAACACGACACGGAACATATAGAAGGCCGTCATGAACACGGCCGCCAGTCCTAGCCAGAAAACGACCTGGCTTACGCCACCGTCATGCCCCCATGCGTCTGCCAGAATCTCGTCCTTGCTCCAGAATCCGGCCAGCGGAAAGATACCAGCAATACTCAGGGCGCCGATAACGAAGGTCACGTAGGTCCAGGGCATGACCTTTCGCAGGCCACCCATGTAACGCATGTCGAAGGTTCCGGTCGCATGATTGACCGAACCGGAGCCGAGGAACAGCAGAGCTTTGAAGAATGCGTGTGTGAACAGGTGGAATATCGCCGCGCTGTAAGCTCCCACGCCAAGGGCCAACATCATGTATCCGAGCTGGCTGATGGTCGAATAGGCCAGCACACGCTTGATGTCGGTCGCGACAAGGGCCATCGATGCAGCAAATACCGCCGTTACACCGCCAATGATGGCCACGGTGTTCATGGCGACCTCAGATGCCTCGAACAGCGGGAAGAACCGGGCTACGAGGAATACTCCAGCGGCCACCATTGTTGCTGCGTGGATAAGGGCGCTGACCGGTGTGGGGCCTTCCATCGCGTCTGGGAGCCAAGTGTGAAGTGGAAGCTGCCCTGACTTTCCGATGGCGCCTGCAAAGATTCCCAGGGCCACCCACGTAACCACGCTTGTGCCGATGAGTCCGGCCTTGATCGCCTCAGGGAACTCCGTGGTAATCGTCGTGATCTCAAGCCCGTTTCCGGTGAAGACGTCGGCGTTAAATACGAGATAGAGGATAGCCAGCAGGAACCCAAAGTCACCAATGCGCGTGACGATGAAGGCTTTCTTTGCTGCTGCGGCTGCGGACGGTTTGTGGTACCAGAAGCCGATCAGCAGGTACGAGGACGCGCCTACAAGCTCCCAGAAGACGTAGAACTGGATGATATTGGCCGAGAGGATCAGGCCCACCATCGAAGCGGTGAACAGGGACATGTAAGCGTAGTAGCGTGCGTATCCCGGGTCGCCCTTCATGTAGCCGGCGGAGTAGATCTGGACCAGCAGACTCACACCGGTAACCACAACCAGCATGATGGCGGTCAGCGGGTCGAGGAGTATTCCCACGGTTATGCTGAGGTTGCCGACCTCCAACCAGGAGCGGGTGGCGAACTCAAGATCGCCGTTGGCATCGACGACGGAGCGCAGGGCCCATATGGACAACGCGAGGGCCACGCCTATTGCGACGATAGTTACGTAGCCCGCGAGCACCGAGTATCTGTTGAAAAATGGGCGAATGATTAGGCCAGAGGTCACGAATGACCCCAGGGGGAGGAACAGTATTACCCACACCCAGGCTTCGGTAATCATCGACGGACTCCAGAGTTCGGCATCGACACTACAGTTTTCTCAGTATTTCGTCGGCAACGTGTTCACGTCCACGCGGGACCATCACACGAAATGGGACGCGTTCGCCCCATGTGGTAATGTCGCCTTCGGGCAGGATCTTTGTCGGAAGACCCTCACCCTCGAGGACATTTTTCCACATCTCAGCGACTACCAGATTCGGGGCCTCGCGGTAGTCAACCCACATCTGACACCCTCCCGGCGCGCTCTTACTTTCCCGAAAGAAAAAAATAATATGTGTGTGAGGGACACCCTCACGCACCCGGCAAAGGGGCTGCGC
>CAJWER010000030.1 GCA_913030785.1 uncultured Chloroflexota bacterium
AGCAGCGGGCTCTCCGATAGGTCTTGGGAAACTCTGGGTGAGGATCCCACTGGTCAAGAAGTACCCGCTACTGAAGTAGCTGCAAAAAAACAGTAGCGGCCAAAAGAAGGGGCAGGTCTCGGGCCTACCCCCTTCTTTGTGTGTGAAATGACGGGAATGGATTCGCACCGCCTACATTATGGGTGCGTGTCATCAATAACAACGGCCACACCGAAGGCAGACTCCGCACTCAAAGAAATCGCTGGAACCACTGGACTACCCACTCGAAGTGCTCCGGTGGATACAGGTGTCCGTTGTCTGGTCGATATACCCTGAATCGCTCGGGTTGCCCCAGCTGCTCATACACGGGGGTCACGTGCTCCATAAGTGCGTCGACTCCCTCAGGGGGCATGCTTTTATCCAGGGCTGGGGAGATCACCATCAATGGACGGGGTGCGATGCAGGCCTCGACTATCTCCGGATGATCGAAGTAGCGGAGCAGGTGGGGGACGAAGTAGTAGGAACCCTTGGTCTTGTACCCACCATGGTGAATCACAGCGGCCAAGCTCCCGAGCGCACCACAAACGGGAGCAGCCGACCTGACCCACGGGGCGCACGCCATGCTATACCAGGTAGCCTGCCCTCCCAGGGACATGCCGGTCAGGCCAATTCTTGTGGGATCAACCGGCAGGCTGGCCGCCAGGATTCGCCCAGCCCGAAGGGTCTCGTCAACGAGAACACCCATCTGCGAACGCCCGTAGGGGGCCAGTAGTTTGGCTTCCGTCATCCAGTCCTCGCGGTTTCCGCGACGAGATTCGCTGCACTTAGGGGAGATGGACAGGGTCGCGAATCCGCGTCTGGCAAGCTCGCGCCCCCAGCCATACAACGGCCCTTTGCTTGGATGATCCCTGTAGAACCGTGGACCGGCGACACTCTCGGCTGTCCCGCTGGTTCCGGGAACACAGACGACCGCATGCAAAGTGCTCATGTCTTCGAGCAGAGGGATGGCAAGGATACCCGGAACAGCTTCACCCAGACAGTTGCTATACGTTAGACCGGTCAGGCGGAGGCCTTCTTCTTCACGTTCCCACTCGATCTCGTACTCAATCTCGTCGGGTATATCCTCCAGCCCAAGAAGCTCCAAGAGCTTTGTCTGGATCTGATCCTGCGCCAGTGTTTGTGGGAATGCAGGCCGGATATCCTTCGAAATGTGCTCGTTCACAGCAAGTCACTCCGGGCGATTCTATCTCCGCCGTCAGCGCGGCGATGCGGGTCGCATGTTACCAAGACCAGTTCAATTCGTCCTGCTCGCGGGCACATCGGCCAAGTGCCGCGGTTCGCGTGGACGAATAAGGCCAGGTTCCCGTGGCAGAGTCTAGAGACTCTAGGTTCGTGAACCGGATTGACCACTAGGGCAACCTCGCCATGTTTCGCCGAAACCAAATCAGCCACTCCTATGGACGCTGTCCCCTTCGCACTGTACCCTCTGCCCAACAGCCAATTCCAGCTGACCACGAATGTCGCAGACATCAGAGGACAATATTTCAATGCACAAGGTCGCTTTCATCGGAACCGGGGGACGAAGCCAGGTCTATGCCGAGGTGTACCAGGCGACGGATGACATAGAAATCGTGGGCCTGGCAGATCCGAATGCGGATCATCGAAAAGCCCTGACAACACGGACCGGCCTGGCGGCGAGTACGCCCGAGTTCGACGACTGGCGAGAGATGCTGGATGCAACCCAAGACCTCGATGGATTGGTTATCTGCACCCCGAACTACCTTCACGCCGATCAGGCCGTGGCATGCCTAGAGCTTGGGGTGCCGATCGCGCTTGAAAAACCTCTCGCGACCACACAGGCGGACTGCGAGCGAATCATCGAAGCCGAGCGGTCCAATGGCGGGCGAGTGCTCCTCGGCTTTGTGCTGCGGTCCACCCCGTTCTACTCGAAAATCCACGGACTGCTCTCTTCGGGCGCCATAGGGCAAATCGTGTCGATTCAGGCCGACGAACTTGTTGGTCTGGGCACGACCTCCGTGATATTCCGGAGCAGTTGGAGGCGCTACAGCGCGACGAGCGGAGGGTCTATGCTGGAGAAGGCCTGCCACGACATGGACATCCTGAACTGGATGATGGGCTGCAGGCCTCTGTCACTGAATTCCTACGGCTCCTCACTCATATTCGCACCCAATCCATCGTTCCCTGACGTCTGCGACGAATGCAACTACGCCTCCACCTGCCAGTACTACAAGAAACCCAAATTCTCGTCCCACGAGGACAAGGGCGAGGAGGTCCTCCACGAGTTCATACGTGAAGACGATCGCTGCATCTACAACATCGAAAAGGACGCGGTAGATGTCCAGAGTGTGTCCATCGAATATGAGAATGGAGCGGTCGCCAACTTTATGCTCAATTTTCACGGTATGGGCCCGAAGGCGGGCCGCAATTTCCACGGCATAGGCACCAAAGGGAGGGTCTGGGGAAGCATTCAAGACAAGACCGTCTACCTGCACGACAACCTTTCAGGGAAAACAACCACATTCGATACGAGCGGAGACGGTTCGGGTCATGGGGGAGGCGACCAGGCACATGCCCTGCTGCTGGGAGCGATGATGGGAGACCCCGGCTATACCCCTGACCAAAACACCGCGGCCGGGTATCTGAGCGCTGTAATGTGTTTGGCCGCCGACGTCTCCCGGACCCAACAACGCAGAGTGGAATTCACGTATAAACCCGATGGGCTTGTGACCTTTGGATGAGGTCGTGACCTACGAGAGTTCCACATGGACAGCGATGTACGGTTAGGTCACGCCCTCGCCTACTAGGAGACCAATCTTCGGGCGATCCCACACACAATAGGCGCATTTTTCGGGTGGCGTTTGGTGCGGGGCGCAGGCTTAGGCCAAGTGAACTCCCATAAGCCCAAACGAACGGAATGGAGCGGGTGATGGGATTCGAACCCACGACATTCTGCTTGGGAAGCAGACACTCTACCCCTGAGTTACACCCGCTCAAGGTTCCAGTCGCCGGATCAGGGTAAAAACGACCGGAGGGCACTCGCATAGTAGCAGTATCCGCGGTCGGTCTCAACCGCGCCGCACCCAGTTGCTCGCAGGATCGTGAGGTCCGCGGGACCTGCCAGAACGCATCTCCTCAACGCCCTCCAATCTCAATTCAACACCAGTATTCCACCATCACCACGAGCTCTCAGACTCGCCCCTGCCCCACCCAAACGACACGTCGGTTCCGACCGTCCGAGAAGTTAGCGGCGTCCTATGAGTTTCATCAGGGATAATTCTTAGACTGTGTCCTGCAGGGGGTTTATGATGTGACTATCACTCAATCGGTTAGGTGCGACTACCAATGGTGCTTCTAGCAGCTCGGGCTACGGTCCTCACCCTTCTTCTCATGGCAGCGTCCCTCGTCTTTGCGGAGGCGCTGGTCATCACCGCCTTGATCCTAGTCACCATTCTAATGATCGGAACATCCCTGGTACTGGCCCCCGTGACCCCAGAGGAGCAGGTTCCGCCCATCGAGGTCAGGGCCGCCTAGCATGTTCCGCCGCCCCCTGCAAACAGGCCTTCCAGACCCGCTCCACTCCTTGACACTGTCCAACCTCCGCCGATATACTCGAAGCCTGTTTACGGGCCAGTAGCTCAGCCGGTTAGAGCGCAGTCCTGATAAGACTGAGGTCCCTGGTTCGAGTCCAGGTTGGCCCACCATCCACCCCGTCCGATTCCGACCGTATCCGCCGACCTGCCACAGTCGTTGACCCTCCCCCTGCGCCCTAGTAGACTTGCGCCATGCGCACCCTCCCCCTCGGCAACAACGGCCCTCAGGTTCCCGTGGTCTGCCTCGGCACCTATCCGCTGGGCGACGGCTTCGGAGCAATCCCCGAGAGCCAGGCCATCGACACAGTACACGCGGCCCTCGACTCCGGACTGACGTTCATCGACACCGCAGAGGGGTACGCCAGCGCCGAGGTCCGTCTAGGAAAGGCTCTGAAGGGACGGCGGCACGAGGCATTCCTGGCCACCAAACTATCGCGACCGGACCACTCGCCAGCCCAGATCAACGCCGCCCTCGACGCCAGCCTGAAGGCGCTCCAGACAGACTACGTCGACCTGTATCAAATCCACTCGCCGCAGCCCGCTTTTCCCATCGAACGCACACTGGACAGGTTGCATCACCATGTGGAGACCGGCAAGATCAGGCACATCGGCATATCCAATTTCACCGCCGCGCAGACCTCCGAGGCGGCGCAATTCGCCACCATCCACAGTTCACAACCCAGGTACAATATGCTCTTTCGCGGCGCGGAGGACTCCGTACTCCCAGCCTGTCTAAGCTCCGGAATCGGAGTCATCGCCCACTCGGTGCTGGCCAAGGGTCTGCTGGCGGGGAAGTACCGCCCCGGACACAAATTCGACTCCGACGACCAGCGCCACGACTGGGAGCACTACTCCGGTCCAGGTTTCGAGGCGACGTACGCCGTCTCGGAAAAGCTCGGCGAGTGGGCGCATGACCACGGTCGCGACCTGGTGCAACTAGCCCTGGCCTGGCCCACGGCACAGCCCGCGGTCACATCCAGCATTGTCGGCATCAGGACACCAGAACAGGCCCAACATGCCGCACGCGCCGGCGACTGGGAGATCTCAGAGGCGGAGCTAAAGGAGATAGACGAGGTCCAGGGCGACCTGCGGCTGAAGTTCTATTTCGGGCTCGAGGCCAGGTACTATGGGCATCGGGACCAGGGCGACCCCGAATACCAGGGCGGTGACGCTTGAGCAACAAAGTGGACGAGATACTGCGCGGCTCCTTTGACCTGCACGTCCACACGCTGCCCAGCCCCGAGGCCGACCTCAGAATGGATGCCCTGGACACAGGCCGCCATGCCCACGAAGCGGAGATGGCGGGTTTCGTCCTCAAGTCGCACTACTACCCCACTACACCCGTAGCGCAGCTTGTAAGCCGGGTCTACCCTGGCCTTCGAGTGGCGGGGTCCATAG
Source organism: uncultured Chloroflexota bacterium (assembly GCA_913030785.1). GTDB lineage: Bacteria > Chloroflexota > Dehalococcoidia > Lucifugimonadales > CAJWER01 > CAJWER01. The sequence continues at coordinate 4,989 of CAJWER010000030.1, forward strand.
TGTTGAACAATGAGGTCGGCGGACTGAACCCGACGGCCGTGCAGGCGGCAGCGGACATCGGCGCCAAGGTCGTGTGGATGCCTACCAGGAGCGCTGCAGCTTCGGGGACGCCGGGGCTGCGGCTCACCAGTGAGGACGGGGCGCTGCTACCGGAGGTGATAGCCGTGCTCGAAGTCGTTCGCGACGCCGACATGGTGATCGCCTCCGGCCACGCTTCACCGGACGATACCCTGGCGCTGCTCACTGCCGCCAAGGACATCGGCGTGGCCCGTGCAATAGTGACTCATCCGGTGGGTACCGCCAACTCTGCACAGATCCGGGATATGGCTGACCTTGGCGCGTACATCGAGCACACCTTCCTGTCGTGCATGCCGTCACGCCAGAGGACAACCCCGTCACAGATGGTCGCCTCAATACATGAAAACGGAGCCGAGAGGTGTATCGTGACCACCGACTTCGGCCAGTGGATGAACCCCTCGCCGGCGGAGGGGATGCGGATGGCGATAGCCGAGCTGCTGAACGCTGGCATGTCTGACGATGAAGTGACCACACTGGTCAAGAACAATCCGCTCGGGCTAATAGACCCGTAGGTCGTGGAACTGATACATCGGGAGCAAACGATGGATTTGGGAGTGATGGTCGAGGGTCAAGAAGACGTGTCGTGGGACCTGTGGCGCAGGTTCGTCACTACGGTCGAGGACCTGGGATTCGAGTCGCTGTGGCGCTCGGACCACCTGTTCTCCCTGTCAGGCGCGCGGACACGGGACGCCCTGGACGCCTACGTCGCATTCGCGCTCGCGGCTGAGCTCACGGAACGCGTGAAGTTTGGGCCACTGGTATCACCGATAACCTTCCGGCACCCGTCGATCCTGGGTCGAATGGCGGCTCAGATCGACGAGCTCTCGAACGGCCGGTTTGTTGCAGGGGTCGGGGCCGGATGGAACGTGCCCGAGCACACCGCCTTCGGCATCCCCTTCCCTCCTCTCCGAGAACGGATGGACCGGCTCGAAGAGTCAATTCGTGTTATGAAAGCTCTGTGGTCGGAGGGCCCATCCAACTTCAACGGACGCTACTACCAGCTTCAAGACGCAGAGTGCTACCCGAAGCCGGTGCAGAAGCCACTGCCGATCATGGTCGGCGGCATGGGCGAACGCCGCACGCTGAAGATCGTGGCCGAACTGGCCGACGAGTGGAACTCACTCGGCGTCACGATCGACGACTACAAGCGCAAGACCGAAGTCCTGAAGGGCCATTGCGCTGCTGTTGGCCGGAACCCCTGCGGGATCAAACATTCGCAAATGTCGGGCTTCATCGTCGGCAAAGACGACCAGGACATTCGTCGCCACCTAGTGAACATCGGCAGGAAGCTAAAGAGCGACGCGATCGTTGGCAGCATGACCGCGGACCCAAGCAACGTACTGGCCGAGGCGCGAAGCCGGGGCTGGCTTGTTGGAACTCCTTCGCAGGTGGTCGATGAGCTTGGAAAGCGATCAGAGGCCGGGATATCTCGGGTGATGTTGCAACACCACGCCAACGATGACTTCGAGGTGCTGGAGCTGCTGGCGACCGAGGTCTTGCCCCAGATGCAACGCTAGTCAGCGAGGCCGGGCGGCAGCTCCAATGTCTGTGTCTGGCCGCTCTTGACGGAAGCGATGATGGCCTCGACGACGGCTGTGGCGACGATGCCGCTGGAGGCGGGCGCGTAGGACTCGCCGCCGTTCTTGATGGCGTCGAGCAAGAACGGGAAGCGATCGGCGGATGGCGGCGACAGCGTCTCGACCGAGGTCTTGTCCCCCGGCACGCCGAATGCGACTGTCTTGGCGTGCTCGTATAGGACTGCTGACTCCCCACTGCCGTAGATTTCGAACAGCCACTTCGACGCGAATCCGTTGAAATCGGCATCGCTGATCAGGAAGGTCGACACCGAGCCGTCGGCGAACCTGAAAGTTGCAGCCACCGTGTCCAGGATGTCGGTACCCGCAAGCTCGGCTGGATGGCTTTTCTGCCCTCCAGTAGCGGAGACCTCGACCGGCGCGGCCCCGTGGAACCAGCAGAGCAGGTCAGCGGCGTGGATTCCCACGTCCCAGAGCGGCCCGCCGCCTGAAACCGGATCCCAGCGCCACGCGGTCAGGTCGGACCGCGCCTGCATGCACTGGGCGTGGCTGGCGATGGGCGGTCCGAGGCGCCTCTTGGCTTCGCGGACTGCGCCGGAGAAGCGAAAACTGAAATTCAGCATGAGCTGTTTGCCGGAGGAGCGCTGCGCCTCCGCAATCTGCACGCACTCAGCTGTCGTCATTGCCATCGGTTTTTCGAGGTAAACATGTTTGCCGGCGGCGAAGGCGTCCAGCGCTAGCCTGGCATGGGTATCGTGAGGCGTTGCGATGGAGACAATGTCGATTGCCGGATCCGCGAAGATTTCATCGAGGCCCGCAGTGCGGGTGCCGAACTCGGTGGCAAAAAACGCGGCGCGCTCCGGGTCGGTGTCGTAGAAAGCGCGAACGCCTACTCCGTTGGTCTCAACCGCGCCAAGGGCGTGGCTCCGACCCGCCCCTCCACACCCGATCAGGGCCCAACCTAACCCAGCATTCTCGTCGATCATGCGCTCCCTCTCTTACCCAGTCGGACACCCGTTACCCGTCTAAGGTCATACCACTTACGGTATCCCGGCGGGCCCGCGCCTCGAGTCCCCCACCCTCCTCCCTCAAGATTGAGAGAGTATTTGTGTGTGGGTGGGGGGGGTACCCCCATGCCATCACCAGAGGGGTGCAGCCCCTCTGGACTCCCACGGCGGGGACGAGCATCTGGGTTTCGATAATCCTTTATGGGCCTTGGGAAAGTCTCTTGCTGGACTCCTCAGGCTGGAATGGACTTCTGTCTTCTACCCGCCGAGAATAACGATTACCATCGGGCTCCCTGAAACCCACGCCTCCAGATCGTCCATCCCCTGCTCCTGTCTGAACGGCGAGACGTCTCGGAGGCGCGACAGGATAGCACGTCGTTCAGACTCCTCCGTGACCGGTGTGGCTGTGGCAGGCAAGTCCACCTTGAGATCGTCCTTGAGGTGGTACATGAATTCCGGATGCTCTACCAGGTTGGCATACCAACCACGACGGCCTGGCGAGCCGGTGACGATCAGGCGATCATCGAAGTAGTGGGACCATATCTCCATACGGCGGGGCTCCCCACTCTTTCGACCGGTGGTGGTGATGTCTATGGTCATGTCTATTTTCAGGGCGCTTCGTACAGTTTCGTCCATGTCTGCTCCTTTGTGTCGGGGAGTCTCCTCCCCACCCATCCAAAAATAAAATGTTTTCTGGTGGGGGCCTGGGGGGAATATCGACAGGTTCACCATTAACAGGAATCGGATCAACTCTATCCGCTTACCCTGATCCTGTCGATCGGCACAGATGGTGGTTCGACGAGCTCACCACGGACGGGAATTCGCCTGCCACCTAAACTTCATCTAGCCGCTCACCCTGAGCTAGTCGAAGGGCCGTCTTGGTGGCTCGCCGGACTCCACCGTGGTTAGAACTTGTCGTCCGCCACCGGCGACTTTGAGCCACTCACACTGAGCTTACCGGAGGCCGCCCTAGGGCCTTTCTGGTACTACTATGGCCAGGGGGTCGCCGCCGTTGGCAACTCTGATTGGGTTCTGTACCGCGAATTCACGGCTTCTTATCCAGGACTCCTGGGCGACTGAGGCCACGTGGGGTGTTATCGATACGTTGTCCATCTCTATGAGGGGGTTGTCGTCGGGCGTTGGCTCCACCTCAAGGACATCCAGCCCCGCTGCCATTATCTCCTTGGCATTCAGTGCCCTGATCAGCGCCGCCTCGTCCACCACAGGACCGCGGCAGGTGTTTATCAATACTGCGGTCTTCTTCATCAGTCCGAATTCCCGATCGCTCATCATCCCGCGAGTAGCTTCCATCAGCGGAACGTGGAGAGTGACCACATCTGACCGTGTCAGCAACTCGTCGCGAGTGACGCGCTGAACGCCAAGCTCTGCCTCTAGCTCCGGGGAGTGGTCGACGGCGTCCTCATATAGCAAGGTGCAATCCCAACCGGCAAGGCGACGCGCGACCTGCCGGCCGATACTTCCGAGTCCAATGATACCCACGGTGCTGCCGGTTAGCTCATGGACATAGGGCCACCAGTCGGGTACCAGCTTGCTGGCCCATTTTCGCTCTTTCACAGACTCGAACTGGATGTCGAGCTTGCGCAGGACCGTCATCATCAGGGCGATCGTGTGCTCGGAGACGGCGATGGCGTTGGCGCCACCATTGTTCGCCACCTTGATGCCAATATCTTCGAGGGCCGGTAGGTTCATCTTGTCGGTCCCCGCGCTGGAGCCCTGGATCAGCTTGAGGTTGGGGCATCTGGAGGCCACCTCGACCTGGGTGTCCCCAATGATAACGACGGCGTCCTGGAGCTGTGCAACTTGCTCTTCCAACGGGAGGGTGGAGTCGACCCATGTGATGGTGACGTCTTTCCGGACTAGCTCCTGATAGCCGTCGAACTGGACCTTGTCGGCTACGTACACCACGATGTTGTTGCTCATTAGGGCTTCCGTGGGGGAAATTTATCTCTGAGGTCACAGAGAGCTCTGATTGGGCTCCCTGTGTGCCGTCAGGATTATACGGATGCGCCATAGGCGTCGCAAGGGCATGCGCCCGGATGACCCATTTGGCGCTATCGGTCCCAAAGTGGGAGGGAGGGGATCACCCTCTCCTTAGTCCTCTCCCTGAGGGAGGGGAGGTAAGAAGGAGACCAGCGGCGCTACGGGGTACGGATTGTCTTGGTGGGAAATCAGTCAGGGTTTGGGCTGCGGACGATGGTAACCCATAGCCCCAGATTCTTCGCTGCGCTCAGAATGACGTGGGTGGTGTGGCATCGCGTGGCGTAGTGGCGTGTATGGGGGGCCGCGCGGGACCGGGCGTACAGTTGTACTCCCCTACGGGAACTTTCCGGTTGGTAGCGCGCAGTTCAGGTTTTGAGGCCTGATAGGGTGATTTCGTGTTCGTTGACGAGGGTGTCGATCGTTTGGCCCAGGTGGCGAGCCATGATGGCGGCGAGGGAGCGCATGACCTTGAAGCCTATGTGGGAGTGCATGTCCAGGGCTCGCCTGAGCATTCTAGAGTCGATGCGTGCCAGTTTCGTGGAGTCCCATGCGACGGCTGAGAGGGTGTATTTGTAGGGAGCTACGAGGGCGGACCAGCCGACGACGTCTCTTGCCCGGCAGATGCTGACGACGGTGCGGCGCAGTGGCCTGGAGTGGGGTGCGCGGATCGCCTTGTGGAGGGATATCTGGCCCTCTATGACCAAGTATATGTAGGTCGCCTCGCGTCCTTCGCTGAAGAGTGGTGTGTCCTGATCGATGGACACTTCCATGCAGAGGGGCGCAAGCTTTCCCATCTCCTCGGGTGTCAGGGCCTGAAAGAGCTCGCTGCGGCGAAGCGACGAAATCTCGGCGACAGAGGATATGTTGTCCCCCATTCGACTACGTCAGCGCCAAGGCCGACGCAATACCCCGGAACGTTCCATTCGAAAGTGAGTTTCACACTACAAGAATTCGGCGCTGATCGCAAGATTGTTCCTGGTCAGCCTGCGTCACCGCCGTAATGTGAAGAATATCACTAATAAATTCGATTTTTGGGGCGCATACGAATCCCTTCGAGAGGGTCGCGAAACTCGTGATGGTTGTATGTGTGAGGGACACCCTCACACACCCGGCCCTTCGGCTTCGCTCAGGACAGGCGACGGGGCTACGCCCCCTGTACACCCTTTTTCAGGTGCCTACTAGACACCTCCTCCTAGCTTGCGGTCGAGGTTGAAGGCGGCGCTTATCAAGGATAGGTGGGTGAAGGCCTGGGGGAAGTTGCCGAGGGCTTCGCCGCTGGGGCCGATCTCCTCGGCGTAGAGACCCAGGTGGTTGGAGTAGCCGAGCATTCGCTCGAATATGAAGCGCGCCTCGTCTAGTCTGCCAGCCCTGGTCAGCGCCTCGACGAGCCAGAACGTGCACATGCTGAAACTGCCCTCTTCCTGGCCCCCCAGACCGTCCTCGGCGGCGTCTTTGACGTCGTAGCGCTGGACCAGGCCGTCGCTGGTGAGGTCCTCGAGGACTGCGTCGATGGTTTTGAGCATCCTGGGGTCGGTGGGCGACATGAAGAATACCAGGGGCATCAGCAGGTTGGATGCATCGACTGATTCGCCACCGAAATACTGGACGAAGGATTGCCGCGACTCGCTCCAGCCATGCTCCATGATCGCTTCGTATATTGCGTCTCGCTCGCGCAGCCAGAGGTCCCTGTTGGCTGGGAAGGAGCGCTTGTCGGCCAGGCGCAAGCCCCGGTCGAGGGCGACCCAGCACATGAGCTTGGAGAAGACGAACTGCCTGCGTCCGCCCCGAACCTCCCAGATCCCCTCGTCGGGCTGTCCCCAGTTTTGGGCGACCCAGTCGAGGAGCGGCCTGAGACTGGACCACAGGTCGTAGGAGATGGGGGAGCCGTACTTGTTGTACAGGTATATGGAGTCCATCAGCTCGCCAAAGATGTCGAGCTGCAGTTGGTGCTGCGCGTTGTTGCCGACCCGAACAGGCTTCGAGCCCTTGTAGCCGCTCAAGTGGTCTAGAGACTCTTCTTCTATGGTTGAGCCGCCATCGAGGCGATACATGATGTTCGGTGTTTCGCCGGCCACGACCTCGTTGCAGCGGTCCTGAATCCAGCTCATGAACTGCTCAGCCTCCGAGATCATGCCGACCCGGATGAAGGCGTAGACGGTGAAGGCTGCATCCCGAAGCCACGTGTACCGGTAGTCCCAGTTGCGCGATCCACCGATGATCTCGGGGAGGCTGCAGGTTGGCGCGGCCACGATCGCTCCGGTGGGCGCAAAGGTCAGCAGCTTGAGGGTTAGCACAGAGCGGTAGACCATTTCGCGCCACCGGCCGCGGTAGGTGCAGCGCGAGAGCCAGTCTTTCCAGTAGTCAATGGTGAGCTGGAGTTGTTGGCGCGCCATGTCGTCGGTGAGGATCATCGGGGTCTCGCCGTCTTCGAGCATGCCGGCGACTATGCACAGCGATTGGCCTGCGTGCATTTCAAACTCCGAGGTGACGCCGCCATCGGCCAGTTTCGCCTCGCACTCAATGGGGAGCGACAAACCAAGCCGCCTACCTGAGTCCGAGGTGAACCAGACCCCGGCGCGACCGCGAGTAACTTGGTGGGACTCCCGGGCATAGTCGAAGGCGGGGGAGCACTCCATTCGCATTCTTCTTGTCCCGCGTATTCCAGTCAATCGGCGCACTATTCTGGGGGAGTGGGAATTCCCATTTTCGCCGCTGGCGCCATCCACTGGCATGAAGTCTTCGAGCAGCACGACCCCGTCTTTGTTCGAGAAGTAGGTCATCAGTACGTTGGTGTCCGGGTGATAGAGCTGCCGGGTCTGCTCTCCATCGACACCACAAATCTTGAAGGAGCCGCCCTTGTCATCGTCCAAGAGGGATGCAAAGACGCTGGGCGAGTCGAACTGCGGCAGGCAGCACCAGTCTATGGACCCGTCGGTGCCGACCAGGGCCACGGAGTGGAGGTCCCCGATGACCCCATAATTTTCAATAGGTTCATAGCCCATTAATGCTCCCGATTTCGCCCGTTCAGAGTACTGCCAGACCGATGATCGTACGGGAATTTCCTATGCCAAAGTGTATAGGGTGGGCCCGTACGCGTAAAGCGGGCCGAGCACCCTGCGACGAATGAATAGGTGCTTCCACATCGTCCAGACTGATGATGGTATCCACCGTGTACCAGTGAGAATCGCCTTTGTGATGTCGTCTGCGTCGTATACGATGCCAGACGTGGACCAACCCAAAGGTCCCAGAGCCTGAATGCTCTAGCAATGGGCTCACCGTCCCGGAGCCGCGAACAACGGCAAGGAGGGCATCGACTTCCTGGAGAAGTCCAAGTTCGATCTGGTCATTGCAGACATCGTGATACCTGTGTTGAACGGGATTGAGGTTTTGCTGGCCGCCTCAGGGTTGAAGACGTCCCAGGATGATGGCGCGCGAGAGCGCACCGAGACCTAGCGGTGTTGTGTCATCTCGGGTCGGCGAATGGACGTATGCAGACGTGATCTTGCGGCGCCTCCCCTCCCCGGGAAGGTCATAGACCTGCCCCTACAGGGGATCGTTCAGGGCGACGTGGGCATAGTTACGTTGATTTTCTGAAGATACCCGTGCCTACGCCCTTAGACTACCTCTACGGTATTCTCCACGGAGCCGATGCCATCCAGGGATATCCGGACTACATCGCCCGCTTCCAGGGGACCGTCTGCTACGCATCCGCCCGTGTAGATAATTACCAGGTCCGGGGGAGAGTCGTGGGCCTGAGTCCATTCGACGATTTGGGCCGGGGAACGCCGTAAGGTCGTGGTATTGGTGGAGCTTCCGACCACTTTGCCGTCTCGTAGGATGGTCAGTTCCATGTCCCTGCCTGTCGGGTCGGGCATGGTCTCCGGGGTGACGATGCATGGGCCGAGAGACGCGCATCCCTTGAAGACCTTGCTGGGCACCATCCACCACAGCGTCTCGCCCATGAGCCCGCCGGCAACCTCGTTACCGGTGCTATATGCAACCAGCTTGCCCTTGTATACGATCAATACCAACTCGCCCTCGGCGACGGTCTTTTCGGTGTCGCCCCTAATGCCGATTGGGTCGAAGGGCCCCGCCAGCCTCGAAGCTGTGCCCTTGTACATCACGGGCGGACGATCGGCCTCGTAGGCGGTCTTGGTTATGTCTGGCATCCCGGCCACGCCCTCATCAGGTACGGCGTAATTGCCGATGCCTCCGGCCCAGATTTCGTCGGGGGCCAGGGGTGTAATAATGCGGGCGGCGCCCATCGCGCTCCGAGACGATTCCGTCAGCTGCGCCACGTCGAAGGTCTCAGCGTCTCCGGAAGATAGGACGTTGCAGGCGATGTCGTCGACGCTCATCCCGCTAATGTCGCTCACATTCAGGAGATCCCTAAAGTCTGTGACGTCGCTATTCAGCGAGGTCAGAGAAGAAAGCGTCCCTGGCTGGGTCTCTGCAGTGAGGTGTGTGTCGCCACGGCTGTCGCGTATCCGGTAGTATCGCATCGGTTCCTCCAGTCGGCGTTAGTCAGCTTGTTCGGGGCACTAGTGTAGCCGCTGATGTGGGCGTTGCACACCCCGCCCAACGGCACGTGCGCCGACATCGTGTGAATTGGAAGGCGTGGGATATCTGAATCAAAGCCTGAGGGCTTCCGGTCCTGGCACCCATAGCGGTCAAAACACGACCGTGCATTCCGTAGAGCCGGGAATGCACGGTCGATATTCAAGTCCAGAAAACGTGATCGGCGAGGAACAGAAAGGCTACTGGGCGGCCTTGTTAAGCTCGGCTCCTGCCGTGAAACCGACACGCTTGTGTGCCGGTACTGTGATGAGCTTGCCGGCCTGACCGCCTCGAATTGGCTTGACTCTCCTGGCCTTGACCTCGCGAATGGAGAACGATCCGAAGCCGGTCAAAACGACCTTGTCTCCGCTCTGCAGGGCTTCCTGTATGCTACTAAGCACTGCACCAAGAGCTGCCTCACCCTGGGCTCGGGAACCTCCCAGTCTCGTGGCAATCCTCGCGGTGATGTCGCTTTTTCTAAGCGTAGCCATGAACGCACTCCCCCTTGATTTTGGTGCTCAGTAATGTGTGTGGCGCGGTGAAGGCCCTAGCAAGACAGCACCCACGTTAGCGTCGGCACGATATTATGTTTTAACCAAAGCGCTGTCAAGTCCCTTGCCCGCGTCTTCGACCACCCATAAGTCCTAGTTTTGAAAGGCATCACCGGCTCGATATCGGTTATCTAGCAGTACAATTCTGGCCCGGCACGACACCTTGGTTGTATACTGATTTGGGAAGACTCCACGCCCTCTAGGTGATTGCCTCACACATGCTGCCTGAAGGAAACGATAGCGTCTTGGAAGAGCGCCTACCCGGCCCGCGCACGCCCGGACACGGGTCTTCCCTCGGATTCGTCGTGACACTCATCTTCTCGGGGATGGTTCTGGGACTCTTGCTGGCCTGGTTCTCCACGCAATCGCCCTGGCTTCCCCGGTGGGGGCAGGCGCCTCTATATGACGAGGCACTGATCACCGCGCTGGTTGAGCGCGCGTCTCCCGCGGTTGTGGAGGTGAGCGTGAACAGGCCTACCGCCCTGCAAAAGGGCTCCGGTTTCCTGGTAGACGACCAGGGTCATATCGTGACGAATCAGCACGTTGTGGCTAATCCAGGGGAACTGTTAGTTCTGATGGCCGACGGGCGGACGCTTGAGGCCACCCTCCTGGGCACGAGCCGCGCGGACGACCTCGCCGTCTTGAAGGTAGATCCGAGGGAGGTTGCAGGCATCGCACCGCTATCTCTCGCCAACTCTGACGACATCCGGCCCGGTCAACTCGCCGTCGCAATCGGAAGCGCTTTCGCCCAGTTCAACTCGGTGACGGTGGGGGTCGTGAGCGGGACCCAGCGAAGTCAAATGGCCCAGCTGCAGCAGGGGCCAGCCGGAACGATATCCCGACCGCTCCCCGAACTGGTGCAGACCGACGCAGCCCTTAATCCGGGCAATTCGGGAGGACCGCTCCTCGACCGGGACGGTCGCGTTATCGGAGTCATCTCGGCTGTTCAGCTAGCGGGGAATTCCTTTGACCTGAGCATCCGGACCGGCGTGGGTTTCGCGGTTTCGAGCAACACGCTCAAAGACATACTTCCAGACCTGAAGAACCCGGGAGAGTTTCTGCGGCCCTGGCTCGGGGTAACAAGCAGGCCGCTCAGTCGCGCGCAGTTCCGGAACCTCGATGTCGATGTGGAACAGGGAGTGTACGTTACCCTCGTCTGTGCCGGCAGCCCGGCAGATATTTCGGGATTGAGGGGCGATAGGTTCAACTTGAGGCCTTCGGGTCGTGGGGACCTCATCACTGCCATCGACGGCAACCCCGTTGCGGAGGTCAGCGATATTGTGACTCGCCTGAACGATCTCAAACCCGGTGACTCTGTAACGCTGAGCGTTATTCGTGAAAAGCAGCGCCGTGAGGTGGACGTAATCCTGGCGCCGTGGGGAGACTGCACCCCCTAGTACTGGTGCTGCGCACACTTAGGGATGCGGGGTGTGGTGCCATCCGAACTGACCTATCATGGCTAACCGGGAGGACGAGAGATTTTCTTCCAACGCCATAGGCCCCAGTACCCAGAGCCTGACTTCAAGGACTTCGAATGAGTGATTCGACGATGGACGTGGTGATCGTTGGCGGCGGCCTGGCCGGGATCGCAACCGCGTACTACCTGGGCAAACAGGGGGTGCGCTCGACGGTTATCGAGCGCGATGCCGTGGGGAGCCACGCATCTGGATTCGCATACGGGGGCCTGGGCGCCCTCGACGGCGTTGGAGTCCACGGCCCGACCCAGGCCATCGCCACCGCTAGCATGCGTCTGCACCGGGACCTGGCTGTCTCGCTGCCCGAAGATACGGGCATAAACACCGAGTTTCGAGAACGCCCAGGGATCGCTCTCTGCTACACAGACGACGAGGCACGGACCGCGAAGGCGAATCTGGCGCTCCGTGAAAAGCAGCCCGAGTACGAGTGCAGGTGGCTGGACAGGGATGAACTGCTGGCGATGGAACCCAGAATCTCTCCGGAAGCGATCGGGGCGGCTTATGCCGAAGGGACGGTTGATCTGGAGCCGTACCGGTTCATTCTTGCGATGGCGCAGGCGGCAGAGGGACTGGGGACGACCATCCGCCACGGGACCGTCACCGGCTTAAAGCGACAGGGCGATCGAGTCACGGGCGTTCTTCTCGGCGACGAAGAGATTAGCTGCGATGCCGTCGTGATTGCTATGGGTCCCTGGAGCGGGTTTGCATCCAAATGGCTCGGCATACCCATCGACGTGACGCCACTCAAGGGACAGATATTGCGGCTCAGGGCACCCGGAGTTCCTTATCGATACTCCGTCGGGTGGGACGGCCATTACGCCACCACGAAGCCTGACGGACTGGTCTGGGCTGGGACTACTGAGGAGGAGGTCGGGTTCGACGAGCAGACTACTGTTTCAGCCCGCGACCGGATCATGGGCGAGCTGCTCCGGATGCTCCCGTCTCTGGCCGACGCCCAGCTGGTGCAGCAGACCGCGTGCCTGCGACCCGTCGCCTCTGACAAGCTGATGGTCCTGGGGCGCACACCCGGATGGGAAGGCGTCTACCTGGCGACAGGCGGTGCACGTTCCGGTATTATTCTGGGCCCCGCGATCGGTCAGATCACAGCCGGGCTCGTGGTCACGGGTGAATCACCGCTGCCGATCGAGGCATTCGACGCGGCGCGGTTCGCAGCCTAGATTTCTTGTACGGAGGGGTGGCTAACGGCTGATGATGTCGCGGTAGGCTATACTGGTGCCGGTCCATGCCCATGCCCACAAAAATCCGGTCCGTGGAGACCGCCTGAATGACCATGACAAGCACACCGAAAACACTGCTCGACCTGATCGCCGGAGGAGAGCCCAACCATCCGGCGATCATCGTGCCCGATGGTCCCGTCGTCACCTACGAAGCCCTGCGGAGCCAGGTGGCCGAACTGGCTGCACAGTTGGAGGCCGCTGGAATTTCCGGAGGAGATCGAGTCGCCATCGTCCTTCCCAACGGCATCGAGATGATCGTGTCGTTCTTGGCGGTCGCTTCAATAGCCACAGCCGCGCCCTTGAACCCCGCGTACAAGGCCGATGAGTTCGACTTTTACCTCGGGGATACGGGAGCGAAGGCCCTTATCACGTCTGACAGCGCCGGCGAGGAAGCCCGCGCCGCGCTCGACAGCTTCCCCGATGGCGCGATGCGCACAGCCCTCGCCGAAAGCGTCGAGTTCGCCGTCCGGCGCGGACTGCGGCAACAACGACACCGACGGGACCGAAACGCACAAAAACTGCGGCGGCGACTGCCCGCCGTGCGACGTGACGAACGACGGGTGCTGCATCGACGATGATTGCTACGACACGCGCGAGTGCGCGGGCGCCGCCGCATCAGGGTGCGTTTCTGCCGCGCAAACGTCTTCGTTGCTGGGCAAGTGCACGACCTACGTACCGACGAGCTCGCCGTCGAGCAGCGTGTTGTCGACGGGCGGCGCGCCGGCCTTGCGCCTGTCCAAGGCGAGCAACCACACTCGTGTGAGTAGCAGAACAAGACCTGCCTGGGACCCTGTCTGCTGGTCTAGGGTTCGAGCCCTCTGTGGCATACGACGGGAAGCGC
>CAJWER010000031.1 GCA_913030785.1 uncultured Chloroflexota bacterium
CCTACGACAAATCGGTTAACAGCCGATTGCTCTACCACTGAGCTACTGCGGAGCATTCGCGGGGAACGGCGGGGACTCAGCTAGTTCATTGTAGCATTCCGCCTGACGGGCGAACAAGACGACCGTGGGTGTCGTCGTCGTAAATCAGGCAGGGGACAGACGGAGACCAGGCTAGTTGACCCAGGGGAGAAGGCTGAGCCCGAAGCTGCAGGTGTAGGAGACTATCAGGCCCTTCAGCATTTTGCCGGTGAAGACGGTGAGGACGAAACGGCGAAATGGGTACCGGGTGCTGCCTGCTGCGATTCCTACGAAGTCAAAGATGGGGTTGGGGATGATCGATAGGGTGAACAGCACGAGCGTGCCCCTGCGGTCCATCCATCTTTTTGCCCTGGCATAGAACCTGCGTTGCTCAATGGCTGCACGTGAGCCGTACCCGACGGCGTAGCCGGTCGTTTCCCCTATTGTCTCCCCTACCCCGTTTAGCGTGCCGACGAACGCGGGCACCAGCGTTAGGCTCAATGCACAGGCTGACGCGACGCCAGGTACGGGGAAGATGAAGCCGCCGCTACTCAAGAGGCTGAGAAAGAATACCCCGGGATACCCCACGAACCCGATGTCGTTGATGGCGTCCCGCTGTAGCCACAGTATGGTAATGACTAGCGCGGCAGTTGCAAGCACACCAAATTGGAAGTGTTTTGAGTCAGACGCTATGAAGCGTGTGATATTTTGGACGCGCCGAACTGAATCCGGCGTTATGCTAGATCCCTCGGGTGGACTGTTGATCTAGATGCCTCTCTCAAAGTGGCTGGCGGAGGTGACGCGGCCGCGGAACGTGCAGCGTACAAACAAAGAATATCCCTGTGAAGGAAAATCCGCAAGATAAACGGATCAGCAGGGGGAGACGTCGTATCCGTCAGGCCAATTGTCTTGATGCCCGGAGGCACAAAGAGGGGTCCACCAATGGAGGGCCCCTCTTTCAATACACAGTACAGCAGGTAGCTACGAGACGGCGACCTCTTCACCGATTTTCTCGAAGGTCAGACCGTCCTCACTGGCGTCGATGAGGACTTCGTCACCCTCCAAGAGCTCGCCGGCGAGTATCCGCTTGGACAGCGGGTTTTCGACGAAACGCTGGATCGCACGTCGAAGTGGCCTTGCGCCGTAGACAGGGTCGAACCCCTCGTTGGCAAGCCACTCCCTGGCGGCTTCGGTCAGCGTAATCGACACCCGACGCTCTGCGACGCGGTTGCGAACCTCTTCGATCATCAGGTCGACGATCCCGTGGATCTGCTCGGCCGTGAGGGCCTCGAAGATTATGATTTCGTCTATGCGGTTCAGGAACTCCGGCCGGAACGTGGACTTCAGGGCGTCCTCGACCGAGGAGCGCATCCGGACCGACGAGTCCTCCGCAGCCTTCCGCAGGAATCCGAGGGGCTCCTTGCTTCCCTCGCTGGTGCCCAGGTTGCTGGTCATGATAATCAGCGTGTTTCTAAAATCGACCGTTTTGCCCTGACCGTCGGTCAGCCTGCCGTCCTCCAGTATCTGGAGCAGCATGTTGAATGCATCCGGGTGGGCCTTCTCCACCTCGTCGAATAGTACGACGCGGAACGGCCTGCGCCGCACGGCCTCGGTGAGCTGCCCCCCCTCCTCGTAGCCGACGTATCCCGGAGGTGCGCCAACGAGTCTGGAGACCGCGTGCTTCTCCTGGTACTCGGACATATCGATGCGGACCATGTTCTGTTCATCGTCAAACAGGTATTGGGCAAGGGCTCGCGCGAGTTCTGTCTTGCCGACCCCGGTCGGGCCCAGGAATATGAAACTGCCGATCGGGCGGTTCGGGTCGGAGAGGCCCGCACGCGCCCGACGCACGGCGTCAGCGACAGATGCGATGGCCGTGCCCTGGCCGACGACCCGCTCGTGGAGGCGCTCCTCCATGTGGAGCAGCTTGTCGGCCTCACTCTCCAGGAGCCGGTCGACGGGTATGCCGGTCCAGGTGGCTACGAGGCTGCCGATGTCCTCGGACTCCACGATCGTATCGAAATCGGCTTCGAGGACCGCAACGGACCTGTCCACATCGTAACGCTCCTGAAGCCGGACACGCTCGGCCCGCAGCTCGGCGGCCCGCTCGTAGTCGCCACGCTGGGCGCAGGCCTCTTCCTCGTTTTCCAGCTGCCGAATTTGGTTCTCCATTTCCTTGAGGCCGCCTGGCATGCTCTGAGAGTCTATGCGAATTTTGGCTGCCGCCTCGTCGATCAGGTCTACCGCCTTGTCGGGTAGCAGCCTCTCGGTGATGTAGCGCTGACTCAGACGGACGGCGGCATCCAAGGCTCCATCGCTCACCTTGATCTTATGGTGTGCCTCATACCTGGGCCTTAGTGCGTGGAGCATCTCGATGGCAGTCTCGACGTCCGGCTCGTCCACCTGTATCGGCTGGAAGCGTCGCTCCAGCGCCGCGTCCTTCTCGATGTACTTGCGGTACTCGTTTTCGGTCGTGGCGCCCAGGACCTGCAGGTCGCCTCTCGCCAGCGCCGGCTTCATCATGTTGCTGGCGTCGATGGCGCCTTCAGCTGCGCCCGCCCCCACGACCGTGTGTATCTCGTCGATGAAGGGGATGATCTCGCCGTGGGACTCGGTGATCTCGTCCAGCACAGCCTTGAGGCGCTCCTCAAACTCGCCGCGGAACTTGCTGCCCGCGACCATCGCTCCCATGTCGAGAGCCAACACCTTGCGTCCCTTTAGCTCGTCGGGGACGTCGTCGGCCACGATACGCTGGGCGAGCCCCTCGGCGATGGCCGTCTTCCCGACCCCAGCACCGCCAATCATCACCGGGTTGTTTTTGGTGCGGCGTATCAGGGTCTGCATGGCGCGGGCGATCTCGGCGTCGCGCCCAACGACCGGGTCGAGCTTGCCGTCGCGGGCAAGCTCGGTCAGATCGACGCTGAACCGCTCCAGGGACTGGTACCGGCTCTCGGCGCGCGCATCTGTGGCGCGATGGCCGCCCCGTATTCCCTGCAGCGCCTGGTAGACCTTTTCGAGCTCGATACTAAACTCCGACAGGACCGTTGCCGCATCCCCGCTGTCCTCCTGAACGATCGCAACCAGCAAATGTTCACTGGTTATGAAATCATCGTTGAGCCGCTCGGCCTCTTGCTTGGCCCTCTCCAGGGCAGCGGCGGCCCGTGGTGAGACGAATATCTGGTTGGACTGGTATTCAACCTTTGGCCCCTGCTCCAGCAGCTCATTGAGGCGGTCTCTCATTTTGGTTACAGAGACGTCCAGTTTTCGCAGGATCTCGGCAGGGACCCCTTCTTCCCTCTCCAGAAGCGCGTAGAGCATGTGTTCCACGTCCCACTGGGCGTGACTATAGCGCCGCACAATCTCCTGGGACCTACCTATGACCTCCTGGGCCTGTTCCGTGAAGTCGTCGGGTTTTAGAACCATGTCGCTCACCTGCTGCTTTCGTATTGCGATGCGTACGTCTATTTGACGCTGTCTGCATCAAATAGACTCATTTTGCATGCGTTAACCATATCTCTTTGCAAGTAGTTAATCAAGTAAACTTGAGTCTATGCGTATCAAACTGAGTGAGCAATAATCCTCGTATAGTGGGCCGAGGCATTAGGAATATTGAGGGCGAAATTGCTTGGCTTTACTATTGCCCCGGTGATATTTGGCGGATACAATATCCGCTAAATATATACGATCACCGTTGCCACCTAGTCGTTACCACTTTCAGCGTGCTGAGTTCAGCAGGAGAGATGCCATGGCCGACAAAAGTGACGTAGCGCTCATGTCGCACCTGATGAGGCGCGCCGGATTTGGGACAACACGGGACGAGATCGAGGCTCTTGTCGATCAGGGGTATGAGGCAACGGTCGACCAACTCTTGGACCCCGATTCACAGCCTGACATCGACGAGGCACTGCTGTTCCGATACCACCCCATGGCGGAGCTGATATACACGCTCCCCCACGCGCAAATGAACTGGCTGTACCGTATGGTCAACACCGGGCGGCCGCTCCGCGAGAAGATGGCCCTGTTCTGGCACCACGTATTCGCCACCGGTAACGATAAGGTCACAGACCCATTCGCCATGCACTCGCAGATCGAGATGTTCCGGGAGCACGGCACAGGCAATTACCGTGACCTCCTAGTGCGCCTGGCCCAGAACCCGGCGATGATCTACTGGCTCGACAACCAGGACAACCACAAGCGCGCCCCGAACGAGAACTGGGGCAGGGAGCTCCTGGAGTTGTTCGCGCTGGGCGTCGGCCACTACACCGAGAAGGACGTGTTCGAGTGTGCACGAGCGTTCACCGGCTGGACCTTCACCGGCAAATCAAGCGGCATTCAGCTCGGCCCGATCCCGTGGAAATTCGACTACAGGGGAGAGGACCACGACGAGGGGGAAAAGACGTTCCTCGGCGAAACGGGCAATTTCAACGGCGAAGACATCGTGGACATCGTGGTCCGCCAGCCGGCTTGCCCCCAGTTCATTTCCCGGCACCTGTATAACTTCTTCGTAGCGGATGAGCCGGAGGTCCCGAAGTGGCCCAACGATCCGCCGCTCGATCCAGACGCTATCGCTCAGCTATCGGAGGTCTTTGTAGAGTCTAACTACGAGATTACTCCGGTGCTCAATACCCTGTTCAACTCCGATTTCTTCAAGGAGTCGGCCTATCGCAAGGTCCGCAGCCCGGCTGAGACCGTGGTCGGCACACTCAAGGTTACCGGGGATTTGTCCGACCCCGACCCAAGATGGGGCGACATGGCTGAGAAGCCGGCCTCCATGGGCCAGGATCTGATGAACCCGCCCAGCGTCGAGGGGTGGCACACAGGCCGCGAGTGGATCAACAGTGGCGCCCTGATCAACCGGGTGAACTTCGCAGCGGAGCGCCTCGGAAACCCTGACCTGCCCGGTGTGGTGGCGATCACGCGCAGGGTAGGCTCCAACGGTCCGACGATGTCTGCGGAGGAGCTGGTGGACCGTTGCCTCGACGAAATGGGCCCACTGACGGTCGATGCGGAGACGCACGGTGAGCTGGTGGAGCGCGTGAGTGCGGGCGGTGCGATTACCCTGAAGCCCGGGGACGAGGACCGCCAATTCTCACAGAGGGTCAGCGATCTGCTGGCGATGATAGCCGGAACCAAGGAGTTCTTGTTTACTTAGGCCTGTAGGACGCAACGTGGCAAGAAGGTAAGGCAGCCCCTGGCGGGTCAAGGAGAAAAGACATGGCAACTGCGCAGAAGGATCCGGTACTGGTAGTCCTGCAGCTCAACGGCGGCAACGACTATATGAACACGGTGGTGCCATTCAACGACCCGCACTACTACGATAACCGACCCAAGCTGGGGATCGACGAAGGCGACGTACTAAAGCTGAACGACGAGGTCGGCCTGCACCCCACAATGGGGCCTCTACGCGACCTGTACGAGGATGGAGACATGGCCATCCTCAACGGCATCGGGTGGGCCGGCTCGAACCGATCCCACTTCCGGTGTATGGATATCTGGCACACAGCTGAGCCCGACCTGTTCGCGACTGAGGGGTGGCTGGGCAAGGCTACCCGCCAGCTCGACCCCAACGGCGAAAACCCGGTCACTACGGTCAACATCGGACACGGCCTTCCAAGGGCGTTGGTCGCCAACGGCGTATCAGTGGCCTCCGTGGCTGACATCGGCGCCTACGGGCTGTTGACCGCGGTCGAAGAGGCGCAGCGACGACAACGCATGCTGGACCACTTTGCCAAGATGTATGCCCCTGTGTCGGGCCGAGGCGCGGTCGTGGACTACGTCGCCCAGACCGGCATGGACGCCCTCAACGGGGCGGACATGATCAAGCTGGCGCCGAAGCGGTACGAGTCTCAGGTTGAGTACGCCTCTAACCCGGTTGCCAAGAACCTTCGCGATGTGGCGCAGGTACACCTGGCCGGGCTCGGAACGCGGATCCTGTACACCGAGTACGGTGGATTCGACACCCATGCAGCCCAGGCAACCGCCCACCCGAAGCTGTGGACCAATGTGTCCACTGCGGTGGCCGACTTCTGGGACGACCTGAGGGCCCACGACGCAGCGGATAATGTCACGATGCTGGTCTTCTCCGAGTTCGGACGAAGGGTGAAGGAGAACGGCGGTGGCACCGACCACGGCGCTGCCGGGGTTGCCTTCGCCATCGGGCCAAACGTCAACGGTGGGATCTACGGCGACTACCCGGAGATCAGGGCCGAGGCGCTGGTGGACGGAGATCTTGCCCCTACGCAGGACTTCCGCGGCCTGTACTCCACACTACTGGGCGATTGGATGGGCATCGACGAACGCGAGGTCATGCCGCGCGAGTTCGAGAAGCCCGCAATCATAGGCGGTGCTGCGCACGCTTAGTGGGGCGGGTCTGGGGTGATGCTGAGTGCTCCAAATGGGCTGCGGCGACCTTCCATCCTCCCTCCCCGCGACCAGGTAGGCTGTCGTAGTAGGTACGGCACCACTCCTCTTCCTACAATCTCTCGATCAGAGGTAGGGGAGAGGTTCTGTGCCAGGAGTCGAAGAGAGCCCTGCACGTGACCCGCCCGCCGGGCCGCCGCAGTGGCGGGTTCAGGGAGTGCGGAGGGGCAGAGCCCACCCTTGCCAGGTGTGTGAATATATCCCTCACAACTACTATTCCCATTTTCAGAGACGGGGGCCCGGCAACCAGCGCTAGGACCAGACGACAGGAGGACCCAGCATGAAGACTACGACGGTAGCGGGCCGAACCTGGCACTACAGCCACTGTCTGGGAAGGCTGACCGCCGAGCACAATGAGAGCAAGTGGGGCAGGACTGGCGGCTACTGCTATCCGATGGACGTTGCGGCGGCCAGCGATGGCATCCTGTTCGTCATCAGCCGGGGGTTCGGCTACGCAAGAGATGAGAAAGAACACGACACTTACATGCGCGTCGGAAAGACCACGATCGACGAGGATCACATAGGTGATTTCGCTCGCGGAGGCTTCACATGGCCCGTCGCAATCGCGATCGCCGGCGACGGCATGGTGTACTGCTCAGATGAACATGAGAACACAATTTCCTTGTTCGACCCAGACGCGGTCGTCACGTACCCGGAGGTGGGGCCAGGCCCCAACGACCGCGAAGGGTGGGGCGTGAAGGGATCAGAGGAAGGCCAGCTCAACGGGCCCAGCGGCCTGGCATTCGACGCCAATGACGACCTGTACGTGACCGACAGCCTCAACAATCGCGTCCAGAAGTTCAGCAAGGGCGGCGACTTTATCCTGGCCTTCGGGAGATACGGGACGGGCGACGGTGAGTTCAACCGGCCCTGGGGGATCACCGTCGACGGCGAAGGCGCCGTGTATGTGGTCGACTGGGGAAATCACCGCGTCAAGAAGTTTTCCGCCGACGGCACATATCTCATGAGCTTCGGCGGTCCGGGGGAAGGCGCGAATTCGCTGAGCAATCCGGCTGGCGTCGCGGTCGATAGCGACGGAGATGTCTATGTCACAGACTGGGGCAACCGTCGCGTTCAGATCTACGAGCCGGACGGCTCTGTCCTTGCCGCCCTCTACGGCGACGCCGACAAGCTCTCCCGGGCTGGGGAGTACAACCTTGCCCGCGACCCGGATTCGGTGAAGAGGCTCGCACGGCGCGACTCGGACGTTATGTCTTACCTGGCAAGATTCGGACGGCCCGTAGGCATCGATATCGACGAGCAGGACCGCATCATCATCACGGACGGTCGCGGGAGGCTGCAGATCTACCGCAAGGACAACGCCTACGCTGAGCCGCCTATCTAGGGCTGGGCCTGGGGTTAGATGTCGCCGCGTATGGGCACATCTCATGTGCCTACTGGGTGAAACATGAGGGATTCCGTGGCACTGAATCAGATGGATGACCTCGAGAGGTTTCAGGGTACTGGGCAATTTGGTCGCGCCTACGAGACGATGCCGGGGAACGATAGCCACGCCCCCGGCCCAGTCGGTATAACGCTTGCATAGCAAACGGTAAAGCTGTTTGTGCAAACGTCCTCCTACTTGTACCGGGAATTCGCTCCGACGGACGTTTCGTACCGGCGCGGCTCACGACCTGAACTGGAGCGTCATATTGTACAGGCCGTGGCAGACGGCAACGGTGACAAGGAGCAACTCGAAGGGATCATCGAATTCTGTCGCGGCCTCGGCGAGCTGGCAATAGAAGGCTTAGACGATCTGCTTCTCGGGGGAACCGAGGAGATGATCGTGGAGCGCGGATCCGATTGGTGCAGCGACGTGGCCAGGGTCGCGTGCGTCACGTGCCAGAGGGCTGGCCTGCCAGCCCGGATAGTCTCTCTGTTCAACACGGGGCAGGCCTATAGCGGCCACTCAATCATCGAGGTGTACCGCGCGCCGGCTCCTGGGGAGCGGCGGACCCAGTCAACGGGATCCTGTACCGGCTGCCCAACGGCGCGCCCGCCACTACGTTGGAACTCATGAACGGCCACAGCTTGATTCAGCTGGCCTGGAAGGACGAAGGGAACTTCTACGCCGACCCAGGTCAGTTCGCGGACGCCGCAATATCCAACTACTTCGTGTCGGACTCGCCCAACTACGACTTTGCCGTGAGCGGCGTGAACGACTACAACCGAGCCGTACTGGAAATGTCTGGCTGCGGATGGCCGGACGGCCTGCGATGGCGCCACGGCGAGGATCGGGAATAGGATCGCGGAGCGAGATCGCCCCTAAGCCGAGTTCCACTGGTCAGGTTCAATCTCGGTTGCTAGAATCTCACAAGATCTAATCACAGCTAGGGAGACACGCAAATGCGGGTAACCGACGTCAAGATGGAGTCCTACCGCTGGCCGAGGAAGAGGCCTATTCGAAATGGCCGCTACATATACCCTACGTCCGGGCTCGATATTGTCACGATCGAGACGGACGAAGGTGTCACAGGCATCGGGCTGTCGGGCGGGGTACAGGAGTTTCCCACGATCGGCATGGAGATCCTTGCGTACCTGAAGCAGTATGTCCTCGGTCAGGACCCTTTCGACACTGAGCGTATCTGGGACGACATGTGGCAACCCAAGCTGGTCGGGCGCAGGGGCATCACCACTCGCGTAATCAGTGGTATTGACATCGCCCTGTGGGACTTGAAGGGCAAGGCTGCCGGCGTGCCGCTCTACAAGCTGCTCGGAGGGTTCGCCGACAAGATCCCGGTCTACATCGCCGGTGGCTACTATGAGGAGGGCAAGGGACTCGACGACCTGGCAACCGAGATGGAAGAGGCCGTGGACCTAGGCGCAGACGCCGTAAAGATGAAGATCGGCGGCGCCCCCATCAACGAGGACGTCGAGCGCGTGAGGGTGGTCAGACAGGCGGTCGGACCCGATGTCCGGATGATGGTGGACGCTAACTGTGCCTACCGTTACTACGAAGCAATCGAGATCGCACGCAAGATGGAGCCCTACGACATCTTTTGGTTCGAGGAGCCGGTGAACCCGGACGACTACAAGGGTCACCAGCTGGTGAGCCAGGCCACGACAATACCTATAGCCACGGGTGAAAACGAGTATACGCGCTACGGGTTCCGCGACCTCATCGAGACCCGCAGCGCTGCGATTATCCAGCCCGACGGCCTGATCATGGGCGGGGTCACGGAGTTCATGAAGGTGGCTGCGCTAGCCCAGGCCCACGACCTGCCGATCGCGCCCCACGGAACCCAGGATGTGCACATCCACCTAGTCTCGGCGATCCCCAACGGGCTGATCCTGGAGTACTACAGCACGTCTACAGATCCGCTGCACCGGGAGATGTTCGAAGAGACCTTACAGGTGGAGGACGGCCATGTGCGTCCGCCCAACAGGCCGGGGCTTGGGATTGTGCCCAACATGAAGGTTCTTGAGCGCTATCGCGTCGCGTAAATAAAAAGTGGGGCGGGTCCAAGAGGACCCGCCCCACTAAACTCCAATCAGTTGTTCTGGCCGCGCAACCGCTACTCGTCCGTAGTAGCATCCTCCGCATCCTCTTCGCCCTCTGGAGCCTCCTCGCCCTCTGCCAGCTCCAGATCCTCGTCGGTCTCCGGAACCTCTTCCTCCTCGATGCGAGGTGCGACCACTCTGGCGATCATTTCAACGGGGTCCCGAAGTATGTTGACACCCTCTTCGACCTCAATGTCTCCGATCCTCACCGACGACGTGAAGTCTTCAAGGACAGTGACGTCGATACGGAATGACTCGGGCATGTCCAGAGGAAGCGCCTCTACCTCGAGGGTGTCGAATGGCCGGAGCAAGATACCACCAAGGTTGCGCACCGCCGGCGGCTCTCCTTCCAGGATAATGGGAACCTCTGCACGAACGGTCTGGCTGACATCGACCCGGTAGAAGTCAACGTGCAGGAGTTCCTCGGTCACAGGGTGCAACTGCGTCTCTCGGACGAAGCAAATGTTCTCGCCCTTCTCCCCTGCAACCTTGACTGTGATCGGCACGTTGCGGCCAGCGCTAATGAGCACACTCCGCAGGGTCAAAAAGTCGGCCTGCAACGAAGCTGAGTCTACACCCGGTCCATAGAAGTGGACAGGTACGACTCCCGCTTGCCGGAGTCGGCTAACCTTCTTGCCCGTCACTTCTCGTGGTGACAGGGTAATTGACAGTGTTTCCAATTTAGAGAACCTCTCCGAGGCAGGGCCTACAACTCAGGCGTAAAGAAGCCCCGACATACCGGGGCTCACAGGATATTCTACCACAGGCCAGCCGAATGGGGCCACAGGTACAACCTGATCTTGTCCCATTACGATGGGCCACGCGGCGGGATGTCGATCAATGGACTGTTGAGGACCGATACCCACCCAGACTTGCCTGGGTGGTACGGACCTCCGTTCTGATATATATCGAAACCGAGACACCTCTGAAGTCGGACCGACCTATCGTTGGACTGCTTTGCCCCACCGAGAAGTCGCGGAATCTTCAGGTCGTTGAAGGCGTAGTCGATCAAGGCCTGGCAGGCTTCGTAGGCATAGCCCTGTCCCCAAAATGCCTTGCCAAAAGCAAACGCGAACTCGACTTCGATGCTGTGCACGGGCCGAGACGGCTCGTCCTTCACGTGGTACCACATGTTCGGGTATGGATCGAGATGGACCTGTCGATTGCCAGTCCTGTCTCCTTCAAGACCACTGCCTGGAATCCGAACTCCGCATCATCGAGCTGGTGCACGTGATGCATAAATGCTTTCTTCAGCAACTCCGGCTTATCGCCATAGCCGCTGTATTGACCCCAGACCTCCCGGTCCGAGTAGATCAGGTTCGTTAGAACAGGTACATCTTCAGGGACAAAGTTGCGGAGAATCAGGCGATCGGTCTCGAATGGACCCATTGGATCACCTCCTCAGATCGGCTGGTCGTAAGCTACGACTGAAGCCTGACGGCCCTGATGCGGTTGTTGAAGTTATCGCATATGAGCAGGACGTCGTCGCCAAGGAGACACAGCCCGTGGGGCTCGTTGAGCCGGGCGGATGTGGCCGGACCGCCGTCCCCGGCATCGCCGGGATTCTCGCTGCCGGCTACGGTTTCGATTGCTCCGCCGGGGGTGATCCGACGTACGCGATTGTTCATTGAGTCTGATACGAATATCTGGCCATCGGGCGAAACGGCGAGGCCCCAGGGTGTGTCGAGGGCGGCCTCGGTCGCCGGGGTTCCGTCCTGTGCAAAACCAGGCTGGCCCGTCCCAGCCAAGGTACTGATTGTCCCATTCGTATCTACGACGCGTATGACGTGGTTAGCGGTGTCCGAGAAATAGAGGTTCCCGGCGGCGTCGAATCGAATGGCTGAAGGGGCGCCGATCTTCGCCTCGGTGGCGGGTCCACCGTCCCCCGTATAGCCCTGGATGCCTGTCCCGGCTACCGTGGTGATGATCCCAGTGGCATCGTCGATGCGGCGGATGCGACCAATGGCGTCGCCTATGTAGACATCGTCACCGGGGCCGTGGGCAACGGACTGCACATGGTAGAGCGATGCGCTCACGGATGGCCCGCCGTCGCCCTTGTCCCACATGAACGCGGTACCTGCGAGGTTATGCACGACGCCTTCTTCATCCACCCGCCTGATCCTGCCGTGACGCGAGTCGGTGATGACGATGCGGCCGCGTGAGTCTACCGACACGTCGTGGGGGCTGCCAAATGCGGCCTCGGTCGCCAGGCCTTCGTCGCCCCCGTAGGCCCTGCCACCGTTGCCAGCTACAGTCTGGATTACCCCCGTCCGGAAGTCGATGGCCCTGATCCGCTGGTGCCAGACATCAGCGAAGTAGATGCGACCCTCGGGTCCAGTGCATATGCCGCCGGGCCCTCGAATGAAAGCATCCCGCGCCGGTCCGCCGTCCTTGATCGTGACGCCGCCCAGGGCTGTTGTCACGATACCGGTGGCGCCATCGTACCGGCGCAGCCTGCCGGAACAGTCGCTCCAAAAGACGGTGCCGTCCGGGTCGGCCCATATGCCGGACTCGCAAGAGTTACAGCTGGTCTCGGAGCCGCGAAGCCCCTCCTGGCCCCAGCCTGGAACACCGTTGCCGACGAGCGTAGTCACGATGCCCGTCTTTGCGTCGACCTTGCGAACCCGGAAGCCGTACTTCTCGCCCACATATATGTTGTCGTGAACGTCGATGCACAGCGCGTCGGGCATCAGGATGCTGGCCTCAACCGCGGGTCCGCCGTCCCCCGATGAACCCGGCTGACCCGTGCCAAGCACGGTGGTGATGATGCCGGTCTTCATGTCGATTTTACGGATGCGATGGCTGGAGTTGTCGCAGACGTAGAGGTCGCCGTGAGAATCGAACGCCACATGCTCAGGGTGCAGGAATCCAGCCTCGGACGCAGGCCCTCCGTCGCCGTGGTACCCGCCGAGACTCAGGCCTGTTTCCCAGCCGAACGTCGCCCCAGTGACTCTGCCCGTATAGGGCCGACTGTTTCCCTGCTCCGAGGGGTAGTGGTGGGCGCTCTGGCCGGAGAACAGTTCGAGTACTCCGGTTTTTGAGTCGACCCTGCGAATGTTGTTATCCCACTCGCCGGACAGGAAGATATTGCCATCGTCATCGATGGCTACTCCGCTGGTGGTGTCGAACTCTGCTTCGATGGCCGAACCGCCCTCGCCGCCACGACCCTCCCTGCCCGACCCCGCGAAGGTCGTGATGACACTGGTTTCGTAGTCGATGCGGCGATACGTGTGGTTCCACAAGTCCGAGAAGTAGAGATTACCGTGTTTGTCCAGGGCCATGTCGTGGGGTCCGTTGATTTGAGCCTCGATGGCCGGTCCGCCGTCGCCGGAGTTACCTGGAATGCCATCTCCTGCAAAGGTGTGCAGTATGCCGTCGGAATCGATGCGCCAGATACGGTGGCCCTTGTAGTCGGCTACCAGGAGGTCGCCGTCCGGTCGACGCACGACCCCAAGCGTCCACCCGCAAGGCGCGTCGCGGGCGAGCACGCCCTCACGAAACCCTACCCCTACGACAGTGTCGATCTCCCCCAGGCCAAGGCCGTCGATCATCATTCCTTGTGCGCTCCCATTTTCATTGTGGATTGGCCAGGCGACTATAAACACTGCGTCCGGCAAACTCAGCTCCGGCTCCCAACTCCTCCTCAATCCTAAGCAGCCGGTTGTACTTTGCCGTGCGCTCACCACGGGCCGGCGCACCGGCCTTAATTTGACCCGCAGCTGTACCAACTGCCAGGTCGGCAACCGTCGTGTCCTCCGTCTCACCGGAGCGGTGGCTTATGATTGTGCCCCAACCGTTCTGACGGGAGATCCGAATGGCCTCGAGCGTCTCGGTGACGGTGCCAATCTGATTCAGCTTTATTAGCACCGAGTTGCTGGCCTCCGTCTCGATTCCTCGTCGGATCAGGGCCGGATTGGTCGTATAGAGGTCGTCCCCCACGAGGCTGATCCGGTCTCCGAGACGCCCTGTCATGGCCGTCCAGCCATCCCAATCTGCCTCACCCATCCCATCCTCGATACTGATGATTGGGTGATCGGATAGCAACGCCTCGTAGGTGTCAATCAGCTCTTGGGACGTAAGCGTGAGTCCTTCGCTTTGCAGCAAATAGGTCCCATCGTCCTGGAT
Source organism: uncultured Chloroflexota bacterium (assembly GCA_913030785.1). Lineage (GTDB taxonomy): Bacteria > Chloroflexota > Dehalococcoidia > Lucifugimonadales > CAJWER01 > CAJWER01. The sequence goes on from CAJWER010000031.1 coordinate 14,065, forward strand.
GAATTCGCTGGCGGCCACATCCAGAGCCACAAAGCAGTGCTCTCCGGGGATGTACCCCGCGCCTTCTATGGCGTCAATCACCAACCCGACAGCATCCCGGTTTGTGATTCCGCCCGGGGCGAACCCACCCTCGTCGCCCACCGTAGTCCTGAATCCGCGTTCCCGCATCAGGCGTTTCATGGACTGATACACCTCCGCACCTGCCCTAAGCGCTTCGCGGAAGGTGTCAAAGCCTGCGGGCACGACCATGAACTCCTGGAAATCGGTGGAGTCTTCGGCATGTCTGCCGCCGTTGAGGATGTTGAACATAGGCACCGGCAGCGTCAGTGGTTCGCCGACGCTCAGGTAACGGTAGAGAGGGACACGTCTGCTAGCTGCAGCGGCACGAGCCGTGGCGATGGATACCCCGACCATGGCGTTGCCGCCGAGCCTGGACTTGTCCGGTGTGCCGTCTAGGCGGATCAGCGTCTCGTCGACGGATTGCTGTTCAAGAGCGGGTAGGCCCACAATCGCCGGAGCGATCTCTCGATGCACATTCGCTACCGCCTTCATCACCCCAAGGCCGCCGAACCGAGCATCTCCGTCCCGTAGTTCCAGAGCCTCGTTCGATCCCGTGCTAGCCCCCGACGGCACCAGGGCCCTGCCAAGGGCCCCGTCAGCAAGGATGACATCCACCTCAACAGTCGGGGTGCCCCGGGAATCGAGAACCTCTCGCGCCAGAACCCGTGAAATGGTGCTCACGACCCTTTAAGCTCCCTTGTTTTTGCGGCTTCAACGGCCATTTCCACTGCCTCCGATGCATTTTCAGCCACGAGGATTGAGGAGTCCGGGGCTACATCGCCCGGGATCAGACCCCAGGTCCGGAGCCCGACGACGGGAACGCCGTCCGACAACGCGTGCCCTATCTCGGAGAGTGTCCCGTACGCCCCGCCGACGGCTATGACGGCACGACCGGTTTTCACGATGATGACGTTCCTGGCGTAGGAAAGGCCAGTGCAGATAGGGTAATCGACCCAGCGGTTCGCGACTGTAGGATCGCTTCCCGGCAGGACCCCGATAGTCGTGCCTCCCGCTGACTTGGCGCCCCGGCAGGCGGCCTCCATGACCCCTCCGAGCCCGCCGCACACCAGTGTAATGCCCCATTTGCCCAGCTCCCGACCGACATTCTCGGCGAGATCGGCCACCTCGTTCGAAGGCTCGCCGGCTCCGATTACGGCGATTATCAAAGGGGAACTCCGGTCGGCAAACGTGTTTTGAAGGAATCTCGACGGCTGGGGCGATTATATCACCGGGCGGGGTGCTGGCCGAGACATAAAGAGGGCAGGTGTACCCGGGGTTACACCTGCCCTCTTTAGTCGTAACTCTTGGCCCCGCACTCCCCGGTATTGGATACCGGATGGCTCGCCCATGTGTTAGGGGCATGTGGTCTATTGTTTATTTCACGCGGGTCCGAAAGCGTCTCCGTCCCCTTACCTGCTCGTCTCGTTTCCTCAGATCTCTACCTCGCCGTCACGTCGGCAGGGGGAGTAGATCGGGAACTTCCACTTGTGGTAGCGCTCGATCAATCCGGTTACCATCCTTTCCCTCCTTCCGGCCCTGTGGCCCGTTAGGTTCAGCACTCAGGTGCTTTCCTCCACTACAGAATAGCCCATTATTGCCTGAAATATCAAGTTCGGCGTATATATGGCGCTGTATTGTTAAATATATTTACGTTATTCGTGTTGTTATAGGGATAGTTTCATGCTATTACGTATTATTTAAGAGCCGTATCGGAGTCCACCACCATATTTGCGATTAATTGATACTAAATATCAAAAAGCTTGTTGACTACCGGTCCCCTCGACTGCTATCGTCTGAACCATGTCGCCGACTCTGAGTCCGCAGCCGGATATCATGGCCATGCTCGAGGATCGAGGTCACAGGTCCACTGGGCCACGACGGGACGTGATCAACGTGGTTGAACGGAATCTGGACAGCTTCAGCGCCGCCCAGATCTGCGATGAGCTTCCCACTGTGGGACGCGCTACGGTTTACCGCACCGTCAAGCTGCTACTCGAAGCCGGGGTCATCTGTAAGCTGGCGATGCCCAATGGCGAGCCCACCTACACCCTTGCCCGCATCGAGCACCACCACCACACGATATGTGTGGGGTGCGGCACCGTCGGGGAGTTCCGCGACGCCACTATCGAGCGGCTGATGAGAACTATCGGCAGCGACATCTCCGGCGAGATCGTCGGACACCGCATGGAGTTTTTCATAACCTGCCGGGACTGCCTGGCGAAATCCAAAGACTAGGCCGCGTAGATCGGCTGCACGTACTCAAGTTCGCATAGCTCCAAATGAGACTAAGTATCATATACCGGTCGATGTCCAGGTCGATCGCCGTTCTTGTTTCGGCAACGGCGCTGGTCGCAGCCGCGTGCTCGGGTACCGGCCCTGCCGACGAGATCGCAGTTCTGAGGGTCGTAACCACGAGCAATATCGTCGCCGACTGGGCACGGAACGTGGGCGGCAGTCGCGTGGAGGTTTTCAGCCTCCTTCCCGCACAGGCCGACCCACATTCCTTCCGGCCGGGAGCCCAGGACGTGACCAGGGTTGCGGACGCGGACCTCGTGCTCAGTGTGGGCCTTTCGCTGGAGGCAGAGTGGCTATCAAAGCTGCTGGATAGTGCGTCCGCGGACAGTAACCGGGTGGTCGCACTCGGAGACTCCATTGATCCGATCGTAGTTTCGGGCGTTGAGGACCCTCACTTTTGGCTCGATCCTCTGCGGGCGAAGATGGCGGTGTTGCAGATTGAGGACAAATTGTCCGAACTAGACCCTGACGGCGCTGCCCATTACAGGAACGACGCCGGGGCCTACATCGCCGCGCTGGACGAGATACAGGACTGGACTCTGAAACAGGTAGCGACTCTCCCCGTGGAGCGCCGGCTTTTGGCTACGACCCATGATAGCCTGCGGTACTTCGCGGAGACGTACGGATTTACGCTCGTTGGCGCCACATTCGGGGGGAGTATGGCGGGGCAAGAACCATCAGCGGAAGAGATGGCAAGGATTGTGGATACGATCATCGAGGCGGAGGTCGATACGGTCTTCGCCGAGAATGCTGTGAATGACAGACTGGCCCGCACCATCGCTGAGGAAACTGGAGCAGTGATAATCCCGGGGGTCCGCACGGGCTCCCTGGCAGGCCCCGGCAGCGGCGCGGAGACCTACCTCAGCATGTTGCGCTCCAACGTTGAGCTAATAGTGAGGTCGCTCCAATGACCAGTGAACGAAAGGTAGCCGCACCGGCCCTCTCGGTCGAGGGCGTCAGCGTTGAGTGGGGCGGCTTCCGCGTCCTGAATGACGTGTCCTTTTCGACCACCGCAGGGACCTTGATAGGGGTCGTTGGCCCAAACGGCGCTGGCAAGACTACGCTGTTCAATGTCATCTCAGGCGTTACTCCAAACTACACTGGACGTGTGCTGCTCCACGGAGCGGACGCTGACCGGTCCAAGGGGGTGCTGGCCTACGTGCCCCAGAGGGAGCGGGTCAACTGGAGGTTTCCCCTCAACGTCTCCGAGGTGGTCATGCTGGGACGCAGCCAGCGCATTGGCCTGTTCCGTCGCCCCGGAAAGCGAGATCGGGACGCGGTGGAGTCGAGTCTCCGCCGAGTGGGGCTGTGGGAGCAGCGCTCGGCGCTCGTTGCAGAGCTATCCGGAGGCCAGCGCCAACGCGTTTTCGTAGCACGCGCTCTCGCACAGGAAGCCGAAATCATCCTGCTCGACGAGGCGTTCAGCGGTGTGGATGTCGGCTCCCAGGAGGGGCTGGTCTCCGTTCTGCGGGAACTACGGGATGATGGCAAAGTTGTGCTGATCGCGACCCACGACCTCACAAATCTAGCCCAGCGATTCGACGAAGTGCTGTGCCTGAACCACCACGTCTGCGCCTTCGGGCCACCGGAGATCGCCTTCACCGAGGATGTCCTTGAGGAGTTGTACGGCTCTCACGGTGTGGAGTTCGTCGGACGCGGCGCAGCCAATGGGGGCGGGTGATGGACACGGTCGTCGGCCTGATAATCGACCCATTCGGCTACGGATTCATGCTCCG
>CAJWER010000032.1 GCA_913030785.1 uncultured Chloroflexota bacterium
CCTATGCCGGGAGCCTGAGGGTGTCCCTCAGAATAACCCCAATATTTTCTTCATTTTCAGGGCTGACCGGCATTAAGTTGCGCCCTCTAAGCCTAGTACCGATCGCAGTATCAGCACGGCCACGCGCTTATCGAGCGGGTGGTTGTTGTTGCCGCACTTGGGCGAGTGGATGCAGCTCGGACATCCGGACTTGCACGGGCAGGCCGACACAACATCCAGCGTCGCCTGCCACAACTCCTCGATCACCTCGTACCCGTGCTCGCTGATGCCGACCCCGCCCGGATGGCCGTCGTGGATGAACACCTGTGGCCTGCCGGTGTCCGGGTGAAGCGGCGTCGATATGCCCCCGATGTCGTTCCGGTCGCACAGCGCGAACAGCGGCAGGATGCCGATGGCGGCGTGCTCGACGGCGTGGAGGCCGCCCGCCAGGTCCATCTTCTCGTCTGCTATGTATGCCAGGGTGTCGGGTGGAACGTCGAACCACAGCGAAACGGTATCGATTCGCTGCGGGGGCAGGTCCACATGCTCCTCCCCCAGCTCCTCTCTGGTCAGGCTGGCCCGTCGCTGGAATCCGACCACCGTCGTCGTTACCGACACATCGCCGAGATAGACCGTTGTGTTGCCTGCGGGCCTGGTTTTGTAGGTATTCAGGACGCGTGTCACGGTCAGTTCTCGCACTTCTGTGTAGTAGGGAACGTCGGTGCGGGAGCCAAACGCGATCTGGGCCTCTACATCCAGCTCTGTTATCAGATAGGGATCACCTTTGTGCAGGTATATCGCCCCCGGGAATAGTTGAGAGAAGGCCGACCCCTCGTCGACGGTCTCGAGAACTACCCCGCTCTCGTTTTCGGCCAGGGTGTAGTGAACGGAGGATGTGGAGCGTAGGCTAACCTGTTGAGCCGGATATGTTGTCTCAGGGTCGAGGTGCCATCTGCCGTGCCGTGTGTGCAGGAAACCGTCCTGTTCAAGTTCCCGCGCAAGTTCAGGCAATTCGATGTCGAACAGATCGGAGTCTGCGGCGGTCAGCGGCGCTTCGTAGGCGGCGCAAAGCAGGTGCGGTTTCAGGACGTAGGGGTTAGTAGGAGATATGCGGGCGCTCTCATGGGCCTTGCCGAAGAAAGTGTCGGGATGGCGCATAAAATACTGGTCCAACGGATTGTCGAAGGCCACCAGTACAGACAGAGAACGCGTGCCTCGCCGCCCACTGCGCCCCGCCTGCTGCCAGACGCTGGAGATACTGCCCGGGTAGCCGCTGATCAGAGTCGCGTCCAGGTCGCCGACATCGATGCCCAGTTCCATGGCATTGGTGGTAGTGAGCCCTAGAAGCTTGCCTGTAAAGAGGTCGCGTTCGATCTGACGCCGGTCCTCCGGCAGGTAGCTTGCCCTGTACGGGGAAAGCCTGCCTGCCTCCATTGGGCTCGATTCGCGCAGCTTGTTGCGCGTAGCGACATACAGCAGTTCGGCCATGCGCCGGCTTCGGACGAAGGCCAGCGTACGGATCTTGCGCATCATGAGCTCTTCCATCAGCAACGAGGTCTCGTGATTCGTGCTCTGGCGGCTACCCTCGGCGATGTCGATCATGGGTGGGTTCCAGAACACGAAATCCTTGCCGCCAAAGGGTGCCCCGTCATCGTCGATGACCCGGAAAGGCACGCCGGCCAGCCCCTCGGCGTGTTCGCGGGGATTGGAGATGGTCGCCGAGGACAGAATGAACTGCGGCTCAGCTCCGAGCCGTTTGCACAGGCGGCGCAGGCGGCGCAGAACATTGGCGACGTGTGACCCGAACACCCCGCGGTACATGTGGGCCTCGTCCACCACGACGTACCGCAGGCCTTGCAACAGCCGGTGCCACTGCCCGTGGTTGGGAAGCATACCGGCGTGGAGCATGTCGGGATTGGTGAGGACTATTTTGGCGCTGCGGCGGATAGCGGCCCGGTCGTCGGTTGGAGTGTCGCCGTCGAAAATGGCATGGCGTAGGCGGCTGCCCTCCGGGACCAGTCGGTCGAGGGCGCCGGACTGGTCCTGCGCGAGCGCCTTGGTCGGAAACAAAAACAGCGCGGTTGCGGATCGGTCTGAGAGCAAGGTATCGAGGACTGGCAGGTGGTAACACAGGCTCTTGCCAGAGGCGGCGGGCGTGGCCACGATAACGTTTTCGCCGCCCCGGATCGCGTCCACCGCCTCGGCCTGATGGGAGTACAGGTTCACAATTCCTGCAGCTTCCAGCGCCTCCTCGAGTGGATGGGCCAGGGGCGAGGCCAGCTCCGAGTATCGAGCAGACCGGACCGGGACGTCCTCCCGGTGAATGGCCTGGCCCTCATACCAGTGACGGGACCTCACATCGTGTAGAAAGGCGGTGACGTCCATTGCAGGCGTCCTTGAATCGAGTGAAGGGATCGCCGCGTCAGAAGCCCGCGATGATCTCCTGCTCCTGGTCCATGATTTCCACGTCTTCGCGACCGCTAGCAATGAAGTCTACGACGGCGGAGACCATCTTGTCGGCATGGGCCGCATCGTTGCTGGCGCATGTGATGCCGATGGTCGCCATCTGCCACGCATCGTTGTCGCCAACCTCGGCTATGGACACGTTGAATTTGTTGCGGACCCTGGAGCAGAGGGACCCGATCGCGCGCCTCTTCCCCTTGAGATCATGGTTCTCGGGAAGCCTCAGTGTAAGCCTGCAAACTGCTACGTGCATGGTGTGATCTCGTGCCGAGTCATGGACCTTCAGAGCGCCGGGTGAGCAGCGCGATTATATCATCGGTACGAGGCCATCCCAGGGGTTCTACACTTGACACTCTCCTCTGACCGCCTCTAGCATCAGATACTAGTGTGCCGCACAATCGCGGAGTGATCTTGGGAGGAGTGATACATTGGCGTTTGAAAGCGAGCGGGACTATAGACGGGCGATCGAGCAGACCTGGGTCGTCAGGTATCCGAAGCAGCACCTCGCTACCTTCGGGTCGACCAATATCGCCTATTACGTAGTCACCGAACCCATATACCGCGAGAACGACGATGCCAAGCATGAGGGGGTCGTGCGCACCGGCAGAGTGCGTGCGGACCGCCCAACGGTGGTTACGCCCACCTACGCCCTGAATCTGTCCGGGTTCAGTCCCGAGGCATACGATTACTTCAACGAGATTTCCCGAGAGTCCGGTCCAAACAGCCCCGGCGTCCTCTACCAGTACAAGAATGAAGCGGGCGAGATGGACATAGTGGGCGGCACTCCCAGCGAGATTGCCCACAAGATCAGCGGCGACCTTGATGGTCGCCAAGAGGACCTGGCCGTGGTGATGGTTGGTGTTGACGAACTATGGGACATCGCGCTCCTGAAGTTCATATACGAATTCACGTCGTCCTCAGTGGCGGGCAACGTCAGGGAGTTTCAATCGCGTGGGCTGTTGGAACCCCAGATCGCGCTCGGCGGTGTGCCAGCAGCGGCAGTTCAGGCGATCGACCGGCTCTTCCTAGAGGTGCGCCAGGGTGCGAACCCAGACATTCTGAAGCGGGAGTTGGATCGCTGGGGCCTCTTCGACGCCTACCAGGATCGCTTTCTGGGGCTCTTCCGCCAGGGTCGCTGAGCACCGCTCTCGGCCATTTCGCTCGCCTTTCCTCTCGAAAAGAGGAAAAATATTTGTAAATGTTAGGGACACCCTCACACACTCGGCAAATGGGCGTTGCCCATCTGCACACCCATTCCTTCGTCTTTCAGGCGAAGGGTCAACCCGCCGAATGCAAGAATCCCTTGTCGCGCGGGTCCCGCGCCGCGGCGCCGCCCGCAAACCGGTCTCCCAACCTGAACAACCTCCCCAGGGGATTGTCCCGGTCTTCAATGGCATCTGCTATCACCGGACCGATGGAACTGCCGAACTTGAAGCCGTGGCTCGTGCCGCATCCCGCAACCAGCACACGGCTTGAACCGGGGGCCCAGTCGATGACGAAGTGGTCGTCGGGGGTATTGGTATAAAGGCATGTACGCCCCGCAACCAGTCTTCCTGCGCCCAATTCGGGGACTCGTTTGCGAAGGAAACCCATTGCCCGCCGGGCGAATTCCGGTGTTCCGCCTCGGTCGACGTCGGGGTCGATCTGCTCCCCCGTTGCATCGTCGGCCACCTTGACGTAGCCAGACCTGAGTAGAGGGAAGCCATACCACTGTCCACTCGCCACCTCAATGGACCACACACCCATGGCACCAGGGGCGAAAAACTCCGGGCGATCCGGCGCGATAATCAACATCTGCTGCCGGGTGATAGTGAGGCCCTGGATCAGCTCCGGCACCAGCCTCCCGACCCATGCACCTGCGGCGACCACGATTCGGTCGAAGGTATGCTCGGTTCCGTCGTCAAGCATCATCTGGGAGCTTTCGGGGCTTTCGTCTACCGACCGAACACCTGTGTTGGCCAGAATGCGGACGCCACGGTCTCTTGCCATACGGGCCATGTACTCAACCGCTAACGCGGACTCCACGTACCCTGCCCATCGATCGTAGACATGGGTATCGGAGTCCAGCACAACTAGCCGTGGGAAACGCTTTCGTGCCTGGGCCGTGGTCAAGATTTCGATGCTTGCGCCGCGGCCTTGCAGGTACTCGACGCTTCGGCGCATAGGACTCTCCGGACCCCAGTCGGGCAGGGCCCGGACCTGTCCGACCTTGTGATAGACAGGGGACTCGAATTCCTGCTGCCATCGCGCCCAGTTAATGGCGGCGCGCTCGACCAGCTCGACGTATGTCTCATTGTCGGCATAAGCCCAGCGTCTAATCACCTTCGAGACGTCCGTGGAACTTGCCTGTGCCGAGGGGACAGAGCCACGTTCGAACACCGTAACCTCGTGGCCACGCTCGGCAAGCTCTATGGCAGCGGCGATTCCAAAAACGCCTGCACCGACGATTCCAAGTTTCATACGAAACACCCCTTGGCCCACCGCGAATTGGGCCCATGCATCCTACGGGATCAGCATGTTAGCAGAACGTGCCAGATTCTGACTGTGGGCTATCATGTGACCAAGGCCCCGTTCATCCTCGCTAGGTATTACGGAGTAGTGCCATCGCACGTATTGTGGCTCGGATCTTCAGTTACCTTCTTCTCGCGCTGCTTCTGCCCGTACTGCTTGCGGGGGACGATCCAAGGCTGAACCCGGCGGAGGAGGCAGCACTCGGGCACCACTACAGCATCGTTGCCTGGGAAGCGCGCAACCTCCTCAGCAAGTGGACTCACCGGCTCGGTACGTATTTGCCGTGGAATGAGGACACGGTTCTGACAGGACGAGAGCTGGCTGAGGAGTACCTCCGGCTAGGCGCAGAGGCCCGTCGTCTGCGTGGCGAGATAGACAGGGCTGCGGCTACCGGAGACGCTGGGGCTCTGGCAAGTGCGGAGGACGGCCTGGCGGACGTGGATAGTGAACGCGGTCGTATGCGTGGGGCGGTCGAGGAGGTCATTGAGTCGGCCATCAGCGGAGTGCTCAGCGACCTGGACATCGGTTCCTGGGGGCCCTTCGATTATCCGCCGGTCGACATAAGGTTGGATGAGCCGCCTCGCGTTCTCATCACGTCACCCAGGGACCGGATCATACGCTCCCACGAGGCGCTGGTGTCGGTGGATATCACCACGTCCGAGCGTGAGGCCGTGGAGAGCGCTCTGCTGGACAGTGATGATCTATCCGCGCTGGTATTGGACATTGGTGGAGTGGCCACATTCCCAGCCATAGTAGGCGACGCCGGTGATCTTCGAGGGACGCTGCAAACGTCGGCCCACGAGTGGGTGCACTACTACCTGGTGGCCCATCTGCGGCCCCTGGGGCTCCGCGTCTACACCGCCCCTGAAATGCTTGTCATCAACGAGACACTGGCGGACATGGCCGGTCGGGAGATTGGCGACCTGGCGTTTCGGGCGCTTGGCGGAATCATCGCCCCCCCGGCAGACCCTCCCTCTGAGAATGAGGTGGATGGGCAACCTCCCGATGCGGGCCGGTTCGACTTTGGCAAGGAGATGCACGTGACACGGCTCAGGGTAGACGAGCTACTTTCGCTGGGCAGCATCGGAGAAGCTGAGGCCTACATGGAGCAGCGCCGATTGCTATTTGTGGAGGCCGGCTTCCATATCCGGAAACTGAATCAGGCCTACTTCGCCTTCAACGGTACCTACGCAGAGCAGCCCGAATCATCCAGCCCAGTGGGAGAGCAGATGAAAGACATACGGGCTGCGAGTGCCGATGTGTCGGCTCTCATCGTGACCGTATCGAGGATATCGACCATAGCGGAGTTCGAGGAGAGTCACCGCAAACACAAGGCTCGGGTGACGAACAGCAGGTAACTTGCGAATCCGCGCTGCGGACTGTATGCGTATCTAGACCGAGCGGTGCACTGAATGTACCGTGTGTTGTGGTTGGCGGTCTGCACGTGTGATAATATGCCAATAGTCCTGATTCAGGCCGACTCCAAGGCGGTGAGATGCAAAGGCAAGACGAGCCAGAGGTTAATCTCGAACAGATTCTTGAGCGGGTGCGCGCCTTCTTTGGCCGCTTCAAGCTCGGCGGTGGCGGCGGCTCCCTCAGCTACATCGTGTTTGGTATCATTTGTTTAGCTGTGTTGGCCTGGGGCGCTACCGGCGTTTATACCGTTCAGCCAGGTGAAGAATCGGTTCTGCGGTTATTTGGCAAGAACAATAACAATCCCCAGGGACCGGGACTTCACTGGTACCCGCCAGGCCCCATCGGAAAGAATATTATCGTCCGCAAGGACGAGGTACGCCGCCTCGAATTGGGTTTCCGTGGCGATACCTCCGTCCCAGCCGAATCCCTGATGATCACTGGCGACGAGAACATCGTCGATGTTCAGTTGCTGGTTCAGTACGACATCAAGGACTCCGCTGCGTTTCTATTCAACACGGTGGATCCGGGTGGCATCACGATGCGTGATGTGGCGGAGACATCGCTGCGCCAGGTAGTCGGCTCTCGGAACATTGATGATGTTCTCACCACCGGAAAAGAGGACGTGCAGGCCAGCACCAGGATTCAGCTCCAATCCCTGCTCGACACCTACAGAACCGGTATCAACGTCATCCAGGTGCAACTCCAGAACGTTAACCCTCCGACCCAGGTCCAGGACGCCTTCGACGACGTTGTCAGGGCGAAGGAGGACAAGGAACGGATCATCAACCTGGCCGATGCGTATGAGGAAGAGATTCTCCCGACCGCCAGGGGCGAGGCGGCTCGTTCCATCGAGAACGCGGAGGCGTTCAAGGCGCAGCGGGTTAACCTGGCCAAGGGCCAGGCGGAGCGTTTCATCGCCATTCTCACTGAGTACCGCAAGGCCCCTAACGTGACCCGTCAGAGGCTCTACTTGGAAGCGATGGAGGAGGTTCTCCCCAGCGTAACCAAGTTCATCGTGGATCCCGGAACCGACATCGTTGTTGTTACCAAGGAAGCGGAGGCGGAGAACCTGTTGCCTCTGCCAAGCGAGTAGCGTCCAATGAAAATTCTTGTGATACTGATTGTCGTAATCGCCATCTTGGGCGTTATTTTCGTTCCCCAATTTTTATATATCGTGGACGAGACACAGGTCGCTGTACTCACTCGATTCGGTGAGCCCCGCAAACAGATAACGAAGCCAGGGCTCTACGCCAAGACGCCCTTCGCCGAGCAGGTCACGTACCTGGATAAGAGGCTGCTCATTTTCGACGCCCTCCCCGACTCGCTGATCACCAAAGACAAGAAAAGGCTGGTGATCGACGTGTACGCCCGAGGTCGCATCATGGACCCACTGCTATTCGTCGAGACTGTACGTACCGAGTCTCAGGCAGTCTCCCGAGCCGTTGATATTCTCACGTCCGAGTTGCGGGTTGAGATCGCCCGGGACGACCAGTCCGAAATCATTCAGACTAGTCGTGAGGCGATAATGATCCGCGTCAGGGACGCCGTTGCTCCCAAGCTGCTGGCTTTCGGGATCGAAGTTGTAGATGTCCGTATCAAGCGGGCCGACTTCCCCGGAGAGATCGCCAACAGCGTGTATGAGCGCATGAAGGCCGAACGAAAACGTATCGCTGACCGTGAGCGGGCCGAGGGTGCCAAGGCCGATCTGGAGAAGCGCTCCAATGTGGACCGTGTTGCCGTCGAGATCAGGTCGGCCGCGACACGTGACGCCGACATCATACGAGGTTGCGGCGAGGCGGAGTCGATTGCCATATTCGCGGCCGCACTCAATCTCGACCCTGAGTTCTTCACCTTCCAGCGCTCGTTGGAGACCTACAGGGCCTACTTCGAGAACACGACGTTCGTCGGCTCGGCCCAGGATCTTGGCCAGGTCTTCGAGGACATAAGACAGGCGCTGAACGAATCCGCAAAGGCGCCCGATGACATCCGTGCCGCGACTATCGGCGATGCGGTCCTCCAATCCAGTTGCCAGGAAGTAGAGGCCGTGACCGCCGCGAGAGTTCTGCTCGCAAACGACCTGGACACACAGCCCAGGGCGTTAATTATCCAGAATACCGATGAAGTAGACTGGGCGGATGCCTCGATCGGTTGCCCCGAGGCGGGCACGTCATACGCCCAGGTGATCACCCCCGGCTACAGGATGGTTTTCGAGTTCGAAGGCAAGACCTACGAAGTCCACACCAGCGCCGACGGTAGACAGGTCGCCCGCTGCGACCAAGAGTCCGAGAGCGGCGCCTAGGCTGCCGCAGACCTAAGAGACCCTCACCTCAATTCTCTCCCTACGAAGGGAGAGGAGGGGGGACTGGTCCCTTCTCCCCCGAGGGGAGAAGGTTAGGATGAGGGGTTTTTCGTTCCCGCCCCCACGTCACCACCCCAGCGTTTTATCGTTTGGCCTGCGCGCCCAATACCCATGTCACCCTGAGCGGATGCGAATGGTCTGAGGATGAGGGGTCTCTCCGATTCGCTGACCACATGTCACCCCACCACAAATGCCTCGTCACGGAACTCCTCAGCATGACACGCAACGAGACATTGCGCCTAACGCCGAGTGTACCTGCCCATCAGCTCGCCCTGCGCCAGAATGGAGCCATTCATCTCGCGCACTAGCTCGGCCTTGGTGGCCCCCGGACCTAGAACAAGGTCAGCGTCCAGCGCATAGACCTTGAAGTAGTAGCGGTGCGGTCCGCCACGCGGGGGGCACGGCCCGCCATAATTTGTCCGACCGAAGTCGTTCTTGCCCTGCCTGGCACCCCCATCCAACGTGTCCAAAGGTGGCACGCCCTCTGGAAGCCCGCCGGCGTCATGGGATATGCCATAGACAACCCAATGTACCCATGTGCCGCCAGGGGCGTCTGGATCGTCCATGATGACCGCGTTAGTTTTGGTGCCTTCGGGAATCCCGCTCCACGAGAGCTTTGGGGACACGTCGTCGCTGTCGCATGAGTACTGGGCGGGTATTGAGTTGCCCTGCGTGAATGCGCTGCTCGTGATCTCTATCGCCACCGTGGTCTCCTTGACCTACGGCTGGGGGGTGATGGCCTCTGTCTCCTCCTGTGAGCATGCCAGGCTCACAGGAGGCTGCTACAGTCACCGCGGCTGCGAGAATTGGGATAGAGGCACGTATGCCGAACATTCGTCGCTCCTTTGGATGTCCGTGGGTCTTGTGTCCCTCCACTTCCAGGGTGTTGGCCTACTCGTAACTTATGGCAGTGCGGCCGGGTTGTCAACGGACCACTGGCCGTGGGCAAAAGGGGCCTCGATCCAATCCGGAATATCTGGATCAAGGACCCGTGATTCACTCCGAAAGAACGCTATAATAACGAACACATTCAACAGGTGGACCGCTTACTTTTCATGACTAGCCCGGGCATCAGCATCCAGGTCCTCGACGATTTTGCAGACCTTGTCAATGAGATCGACCTCACAGAGGCCGTCGTCGCCGCACTGGTTGCAGGCTCAGCGGAAGATGACGCGAACGTGAGTGTCGTTATCGCCGATGACGAACTCGTGCGGGAGCTTAACGACACTCACCGGGGCCTGGACGAGCACACAGATGTGCTGGCCTTCTCCTTCACCCACGAGGGGGACTACTACGGCGAGGAGCGCCGGGAGGTCGCCGAAGATATGGATTTTGTCCTTCCTCCGGGCGAAAGTGAGCCTCTCGGGGAAGTGATAGTATCGTACCCTCAGGCCCAGAGGCAGGCCGACGCCGCTGGCCATTCGTTGGAGCAGGAGTTGACGGTGCTCTTGATCCACGGCACGCTGCATCTGCTGGGCCACGATCACATGGAGCCCGACGACGAGGCAATAATGAAGCCCTTGGAGGCCCAGGCTCTGGCCACAGTGCGGCGTTAGGATTTCTGATAAAAGGGGTGTGCAGAGGGCAGCAGCCCCGTCGCCTATCCAGAACGAAGCCGAAGAGCCGGGTGAGTGAGGGTGCCCTTCACATATCATCTCTTACCTCTTTTCCTCGAAATAGGACGAAGCAATTACGGAGAACGGCTTAGGGCTCAGCCCGCTAAAAGTACCGATGGCTTGCGGATTCGTATGACACAATGAGCGAAGTTTTCTACAGAAAATGGCGTCCGCGTACACTTGGCCAGCTCGTGGGCCAGGAGGCGGTCGGACGTACGATTCGCAACGCGATCATTCAGGATCGTGTCGCCCACGCCTACCTGTTCTGCGGTCCCAGGGGCACCGGCAAAACCAGCACTGCGCGTATCCTTGCCAAGGCTTTGGACTGCCTTGCGCCACAGGACGGCGAGCCCGACGACACCTGCGAAATATGTGTGTCCGTCAACGAGGGCCGCGCGATGGACCTGATAGAGATCGACGCGGCCAGCAACCGCGGCATCGACGATATCAGGAACCTTCGAGAGAAGGTCGGCTACTCCCCCTCGGTGGCTCGGCACAAGGTCTATATCATCGACGAAGTCCACATGCTCACCGACGCCGCATTCAACGCGCTGCTGAAGACCCTGGAGGAGCCTCCGCCCCACGTCGTATTCGTCCTGGCCACCACCCAGGCCCACAAGGTGCCGCTCACCATCATCTCGCGTTGTCAGCGCTTCGACTTTCGCCGCATACCCATCGAGGCGTCGGTTGAGAGGCTGGCCGAGTTGTGTGCAGGTGAGGGAGTGGAGGCATCGCAGGGAGCACTGACGCTCATCGCGAGAGCCGCATCCGGCAGCCTACGCGACGCCCAGAACCTGCTAGAGCGAGCGCTGGTCTCCTACGGCTCGCCCCTGAGCGAAACGCAGGTGGGCGACCTTCTCGAACTGGGGAGCGACGAAAGGGCCCTGGAACTGGTCGGTCACATCGTCGATCGGTCGGCCAAAGAGGGGCTAACAGTCATCAACGAGGTTGCGGGCGAGGGTGTAGACCTCCGCCTGTTCCATCGTGGGATCATGGAGTATCTGCGGGGCCTGCTGCTGATCAAGGCTGGGGCTCCAACCTCTATGGGATTCTCAGACGAATCGAGGGAGGACATGGAGGCCATTGCCGGCAGGGCTGCGCTCGGCCACCTCGTGCTCGTGACTAGGACCTTCGCCGACGTGGATCTGAGACGCGACAGCTCGTCTCCACTCCCATTGGAGTTGGCGATGGTCGAGTCGACGTTGGCGAAGGAGGCACCTAAGGTCGCCACTCCGGCGCCTGTCCCCGCCATGGCGGGGCCGCTGCTACAAGTACCTGCGGCCTATCCTCCAGCCATGCCCACACCCCTCGCTCGGAGCGCGCCACCCGCCCCGGCAACACGGCCCCCGGCGCCCACCCCAGTCTCCGCACTGTCACCTCCGCCGCAGTCGGGCCCGGACCGGCAGTGGGCCGAGATCCTCAGATTACTGCGAGGTCGTAAAGGCAGGCGGTTTGACCTGGGGGCGCTGCTTCGGTCCAGCACGGAGCGAATCCAGGGGGAAGGCACGTTTACGCTCAAGTACTCCCATTCCTCGCATATGGAGCGGATCGAGGAGGAGCTCAAGGATCACGGCTCCAGGGGTACGATCGAGGAGGCGGTGGCGAAAGTGCTGGGGGGTAAGTACGATATAAAGGTTGTTGCCGCGGGCGGCCAGTCTAATGGCCCACGACAGACGCCCGCGCGTCGCAGCCATCTCGTCCGGGCAGCCCAGTCGATGGGCGCCAAGCTCGTCAGCGAGCGTGAGGAGGATTCCCATGATGAACAAAAAGATGATCAAGCAGGCCCAGCAGCTCCAGAAGAACATGGCGAAGATGCAGGAGGAGCTTGAGAGCGCCACCGTCGAGGCCACGTCGGGCGGAGGCGCGGTCAAAGTAGTGGTAAGTGGCAAGTTAACTCTGGAGTCGCTCACCATAGACCCGGAGGCGGTGTCCCCGGATGATGTCGAGATGCTTCAGGATCTCGTACTCACGGCGGTCAACGACGGCATCGACAAGGCCCAGGAGATGGCCTCGTCCCGCATGAGCGCCCTCACCGGCGGCCTCAAGATTCCAGGACTGATGTAGGGGCAAGCAACCCTCTCCATGACCTACTCTTCTTACTCTGCTGCTGAGCCCGTTGGAAGGCTTGTCCAGGAGTTCCATAAGCTGCCGGGCATCGGCCCTAAGAGCGCGCAGCGCCTTACATACCATCTGGTTCGTATGCCGGAGGATGAGGCGCGGTCGCTGGCCGAGGCGATCCTGGCGGTGAAGGATCGTATAATTTTGTGCTCCACCTGCTACAACATCACCGAGTCAGACCCCTGCGACCTGTGCAACAACCCGGCGCGCGACCAGTCCCGCATCTGCGTCGTAGAGGAGGCTCTGGACGTGCTCGCCATCGAGCGCACCGGCGTCTACAAGGGCCTGTTCCACGTGCTTCACGGCGTGATTTCACCTATGAACGGAATCGGCCCCGACGACTTGAAGATACAACCGCTGTTGGCCCGTTTGAAGGGCGACGAGGTCAAGGAGATCGTACTGGCGACGAATCCAAACCTGGAAGGCGAGGCGACGGCCATGTACGTCCACAAGCTCATCTCAGGCCTTGGGGTCAAGGTCACCCGTCCCGCCAGAGGGCTGCCCGTTGGAGGCGACCTGGAGTATGCCGACGAGGTAACCCTGGGCCGAGCCATGGAAGGCCGCCAAGACTTCTGAGCCCCTGCAAGGGGCGTTTGGGGGGTGGGGCTTGTCATGCCCTGGAATTGGACCTATTTGGATCAATTCCTCAAGGAGCTAGCCGGGGCGGGATATTGACCCGATCCGCAGCCCATCCCTCTCCGCCCCATAATTGACATGAATTTCCCTGCTACATATAAGACCCAGGGCGTTGTGCTGAAGCAGACGCCTATCGGCGAGGCCGACCGGGTCTTGAGCATCTTCACGCGAGACCTGGGCAAGGTACGCGTCGTTGCCAGGGGGGTCCGAAAGCCTCGATCAAAGCTGGCGGGCCACCTGGAACCGCTGTCCCATGTGGCCATCTCCGTCTCCCGCGGACGCAGCCTGGACCCCATCAAGGAAGCGGAGACCGTTCGGAGTTTCCGGGGGGTGAGGGAGAACCTGCAACTGGTCTCAGAGGCCGTGTATCTGGCGGAGCTAGTGGAGAGCTTCTCCGCCCAGGACCAGCCGTCACCCATGGTCTATCGGCTCCTGCTTGATGCGCTAGCCTGGCTGGAAACCAACGGCGATAGTCGCGGGCTCATGCGCTACTTCGAGGTACGGCTGCTCGGGGAGTCGGGCTTCGGCCCGGAGCTGCACAGTTGCGTGGAGTGCCGCGCGACCTTGGAGCCCGGGGACTACCTGTATAGCAGCGAGGCCGGCGGCGTGCTGTGTGATGATTGCAAGGTGACGACCGGCGCGGCGCTGATGCCGCTGTCCCAGGACGCAATCAAGGTTCTGCGTTTCTACGCGAGAGCAAAACTCGATGAGGCTGCCTCGTTAAATGTGCCGCCCCGCGTGGCCGATGAGACGGAACGCGTGCTGCGTCACTACGTGCGCTACGTGCTGGAGCGGGAGCTGAAGAGCGTCGAGTTCATGGACCTGGTGAGGCGCGAGGCTGGAACCTAGCGCAGAAGTGCACGGCTCACGAGGGTTTGAAAGAGCCGCTCGGGCAGATAGCGCGACGCCAGGATCCCCAGTGTAGCCTCTGCGCCCACGGTATAGCGGAAGCGTGGCCGTTTGGAACGAATCGCACGATGGATTACTCGCGCCACCTTGACCGGGTCCTTCGCGAGCCGGTCGTAGCCCGCCCGGTGCTTTCTGTAGCGCGCAAGCAACGGGCCGTATCGCAAATCTGAAGCCTCGGTGCGATCAGCTACCACCTGGTTGGCGAACAGATTGGTGGAATATAGTCCCGGCTCGATAACCACCACGCGCACACCCAGGGGCCAGAGCTCCAGTCGCATCGCCTCGCTGAGCCCCTCCAGGGCGAACTTTGTAGCGCCGTAACCCCCGTTGAATGGCGTGACAATTCTGCCCTCCACTGACGTCACGTTGACTATGGTGCCGCTGCCAAGTTCAGTCATCCCCGGCAATACGCCCTGCATCATGCGGAACGCGGCGTAGAAATTAGTCTCGAACACGTCCCTCAGTTCGCCGATCGACAGGCTTTCACCTGGACCCCACAGACTATAGCCTGCGTTGTTGACCAGGGCGTCGACGCCCCCGTGCTCCGCAAGGACCCCTGGCAGGACGCTATTGACAGCCTCGTCGGAGTTGACGTCCATGACCACTGTCGAGATTGGCAGCCGACGCTCAGCGGCCAGGCTCTTCAGCGCTGCAAGCCGGTCGTCGGACCTACTCGTTGCGACCACCGAATACCCTTTCTCGGCCAGGTAGATGGCCGTGGCCATCCCAATCCCGCCCGAGGAGCCGGTGATCAGCACTGTTTTTCGCTCGCCACGTGACACGAATTTGCTCCTTGCCCAATCTAGCGCGAGTCTAGCAACGCATCCCAGGACGGTCAAGGGTACCGGTGCTGCGCACGCTTAGGGGGCGGGCTGTGGTGGTGCCCGTATTGGGCTAGGTGTGTTGAAGCCACTGCAACAAGGCTCAGCCAATGTCACCCTGAGCGTATGCGAAGGATTTGGGGAGGTGGGGTCCTGTCTCAACTGCCACGTGTGGGCCTCGCCCCAGATAGCTCGTCGGCGGCCTCTTCAGCATGACAGCGAGTGGGAGGCGAAATGCCAGGCCTGGTGTCGTGGACTGGGGTGCTGCCATGTGCTACCTTTCCAGCAACCGATTCACCTTGGGGGTGCCGGACATGGTTGTGGCCGATCTTTCAGCGTTGAGCGAGGTTGTTCAGGAGGCGATAGTAGAGGAGAGGCTGGGCCAGCCCCAGTTCCTTCGATGCCTTGCGCAGGTACCCGCGGATCGCTTGGGCGACGCGATCGACGAGTGGATTGCACTGGGCGAAGCATGGTTCGGATCGTCGGTCGCCACGCGGCACCGTCTTGGCGAGGGCAGTGGTGTGTATCTGACAGAGATGGCGAAGTGGGAGACCGGACAGGCCGCCCTGATCACGGTGAGTTCCACCGGTTCAAACGGTGCGCCAGCCATCGACCTGATGCTCATAGGCAGCCGCGGCACCATCTACCACGAGGGTTCTGCGCACGCTTAGTTGGGCGGGGCTGGGCAGTGCGTGAGGGAATCGGAGTTTGGACTGCGGGTCGACAAGCCCACTATAACAATCGGAAATTCGCCCCAGGCCGCGGCTCGGACTCGGGCCTCGTTGGGATTCTACGGGGAGTGCAGAGGGGCGAAGCTCTTCTGCCGGGCGTGTGAGGGTGTCCCTCACACATACATTTTTCTTTTTTTTAAAACACAAGGCGGGTGAGTTGGCCAAGAGCTGCTCCTCACAATTCGTACACGGAGGATGGCGGTGAAAAAACACGGAATACTGTTGGTCGGCGCGAAGCGGACACACCAACGTAGCCACGCTGAGGTGTTCGGTGCCCATCCCAGATGCAACCTTGTGGCCGTCGCTAGCGAGAAGGGTGACCCCGAGGGCCGCGCCGCCCTGTACCAGGCCCTGGCCGACGACCTGGGCGTGCCGTACATCCCTGATCTTGACGAGGCGCTGGCACGAGACGATGTGGACATCGTAAGTTCAACCCCCATGGTCGAGCTGCGAGGAGGCGTCGCCGCAAAGTGCATGGACGCTGGCAAACACGTCTACATGGACAAGCCTCTCGCGGGCAGCGTCGAGGATCTCGACCTCATCGTGGCGGTGTATGAACGAAATGACGTGCGCGTCCAGATGTTTACGATGAACCTGGCGCCCTGGGTTCAGGCCGCACGGCAGGCTGTGGCGGACGGGCGGATTGGCGAGCTTCGCGCGGTCCATGCCGAGAACATCTTTGCGAAGGGACGTGCGGGGTCAGTCAACAGGGGTACGGTGCGGATGGAGCGTGAGACTCCCGACCGATTCACTTTCATCGAGGCTAAGCGGGAGATGTTCGATGTCGGTATCTACAGCCTGGGGTTCATACACACGATTACGGGCAGAGGTTTTGAGTCCGTCTATGCCCACACGGGCAACTACTTCTTTGGTGAGCACGCAAGCGTGGGTGTCGAGGACTTCGGCGCAATGGCCATCAAACTGGAGGGTGGGGTGACTGCGACCCTGGCCGGGGGGCGTTTCGGCTGGACGAGCCATCCGAAGGGCGGACCGCAGAAGGTGGTCATAGTCGGCACTGAGGGGACGCTCACCTTCGATGCCTACCGCCCTCGGATAGAGCTGTATAACAACGAGGTGCCCTTTACTCAGCCCGCCGTCGATCCCCATGATCCCATGGGCATGTGGGAGCCTTCGCACCCGGCCTACGGAGCCCCGCCGAAGCAAACCTGGACCCAGCTGCCGCTGCCAAATGCCATGGATCTGGACGTCGATGCCTTCGTTCGATGTATCGAAGATGGACGTGAGCCCGATGTGAACCCTCGAGTCGCCGCCTCCATGACCGAGGTGATCCTCGGTGCCTACGCCTCAGCTGCCAGAGGCGAGGAAGTGTCCTTACCGCTTCCTCGTTAGGCGGCGCAGCGGTGCTGCGCACGCCAAGTTGGGCGGGGAAGAGCAGTACATGAGCGCATATTGCTATTAATGGGTGGTTCGATAGGCTCACCATGAGCGGAAAACCAAGGCCCATCGCGAGAGGAAGGCTTCTCGCACGCAGCGAATCGGCAGATCCTTCCGTTCACCCTGAGACTGTCGAAGGGCCAATTCAGGAGCGCCACGATGACCGTTGTCGATACGCATTGCCATGCCGGTGAGAGTTGGTTCGAGCCCATCGAGATGCTCCTGCATCAGATGGATGCAAATCGCGTGGAAAAAGGCGTCCTGGTGCAGCATCGCGGCGCCTTCGACAACTCCTACCTGCTGGAGTGCCAGATACGATACACGGGCAGGTTCGCGGTCGCCCTGATGGTGGATCCGTCGCGCGACGATGCCGCTGACAAGTTGAGAGAGCTGGCCGAGGCGGGTGCATCGGCGGTTCGCCTGGAACCGAACGAGCCCCCCAGTCTGTGGCGCGCCGCATCGGAACTAGGGCTGGTCGTGTCTTGCCAGTGCCACGTAACGGAGACCACCTCCAACGAGTTCCGAAGCCTGCTGGAGAGCTTGCCTGACCTGACTGTGGTGCTAGAGCACCTGGCTGGATCGAATGGTGACGAGGATTCGCCCTACCCCCTGTTCCGCCGTGCGATGGAGTTGGCACAGCTCCCCAACACCTACATGAAAGTTCCGGGCCTGGGTGAGATCACCCCACGTCCACCGGTTCTTGGCCGCGAGTTCCAGCCAGAGAAAGCGCCGCCGCTGATTGAAATAGCTCTGGATGCCTTTGGCCCGCAGCGCATGATGTGGGGCAGCGATTACCCGCCGGTGAGCAACCGCGAGGGATATCGCAATGCCCTCCAAGGCATAAAGGACTACCTCGCACTGGTCGACGGTGAAGATCGTGAGTGGGTGCTGGGCAAGACGGCCCTGGGCGTCTTCAGCTTCGAGTAGAGGCCCGTTTTTGCCGCTGAGCTCACGAAGGGCGCGGAGAGGGAGCTTGGATGGGAGCCAATCCCTACTTGGTCGTGCTGTTCGATGCCTACAACACGCTGTGGTACCAGACGCGGAGCCATGTTGAGATATGGCGCGGCTTGCTGGCGCAACTAGGCCATGAACCACTTTTGGGAGACATC